>CAZMUJ010000072.1:0-23447 GCA_964569605.1 uncultured Acidobacteriota bacterium | reverse complement strand
GGCTGCCAGAGTCCCGGCTGGTTCTCCTGATTGACTGATGGCCAATACGAGATCACCAGCGAGGATAATTGGATTTCGATAGCGGAATTCGGCAGCCTGCTCAACCCTTGCAGGTATATGCGCGAGATCCTCAAATACATATTGGCCGACCAATCCTGCATTGAGAGATGTACCGCAAGCCACCATTAGGATCCGGCTTAAATCGGCGATTTCGTGGGGGGATAGATTCAGGCCCGACAACACAGCTGTTCCGTTCTCAACGTCAAGGCGTCCCCTTTGAGTATTGCGTAAGGCTTCCGGTTGCTCATAAATCTCTTTAAGCATGAAATGTTGAAAACCCTCTTTCTCAGCCGAGCCGACTACCCAGTCCAAAGTTGACGTCTCACGCCTGACAGGAACATTTTTTAGATCGCAGATATCAACTGAATCGCTTGTAATTAGTGCTACATCATTGTCATTAAGGTAAATCACTCGTTGGGTAAATGAGACAATAGCAGCAGCATCGCTGGCAGCAATGGTCTCATCCTTACTGACTCCAATGACAATTGGACTACCCCGCCTTGCTACAACTAACTGCCCAGGATGATTTGCACTAACCACAGCAATACCAAATGTACCTTCAACTCTTCGCAATGCTGCACTAGTTGCTTCCAGTAAATCATTCGTTTCTGTGTAGAAACGGCCAATGAGATGAGCTAGGATTTCACTGTCTGTCTCAGAATAAAATTTATGACCATTGTCCTCCAAGTATTTTTGAATATCACGATAATTTTCAATGATACCGTTGTGAACTAAAGCGATTTTCCCCGATTGATCCAGGTGAGGGTGGGCGTTTTGGGTCGAGGGAGTCCCATGGGTTGCCCAACGTGTGTGAGCTATACCACAGGTCGCGTTTTGTTGGGACGAGTCGCTCCATGAATTAGCAAGAGCATCAGTAAGTGCACTTACTTTTCCTGCCTGTTTTTTCAAGGCAATTACATCATCATTTATAATAGCTAGACCGGCCGAATCGTATCCTCTATATTCCAGACGTTTTAGAGTGTTAAGGAGAACAGGGATTGCCTGTCGACCTCCTACATATCCAACAATACCGCACATGAGAAAATGCTTTCCTTCTTAGTTTCTTGAAAACCAGTAGTTCCGTTGAGGTAATCTTTCAACTCTTGAGTTTACAGATTTGACTGAAGCATTGCGACCGCTTATTGGAACAACAATTTTAAAGATTTAGAATCCTTGCTGTTGTTTTTGTATAAAATTCTTTTTTTTCAGCAATTTATACTGGATCAAGGTAACTTATTCTAAAGGGTATTACCAGAGGTTGTATATTAGAACCTTTAGCGATCTCGTTCTTCACTGGGTCGACCTTGTAATCGTAGATTTCCCTAGGAGAAAAAATGACTTTCATGGATTGGGTACTCGTAATCTCGATTAACCTGGCCATTGTTATTTATGGAATTCGACTGGGTCGCGGCACTAAAACCACTAAAGAGTGGTTTCTTGCAGCTCGCGGACTTCCTTGGTGGATTGTTGGGTTGTCTGCTTTTGCGACAGCGGCTGATGCTGGAGATTATGTGGCTTTGGCAGGAGGATCCTACAGCTTTGGTATGAGCAATATCACAGCCTGGTGGCTAGGTCTTCCAATTGGATGGTTTTTAGTGAGCTACTTCATCTATGTTCCCATGTATAGGGCGAGAATGTTTACTAACGCTGAATGGCTCGAGCATCGTTTCGGGCCAAGTGTACGTCTACTGAGCGTATTCATCCAGATCCAGTATCGAACCAATGTTTTGGGTAACATTGCCTGGTCTCTTTTTCTGACATTGAGAATTGTGGGTGGTTTGGATAACACTTTGTCGTGGGGGATTGTCGTAATGATTGCAACACTGGCCGCCTGGTACTCGGCCCAAGGAGGGCTGAAGAGTGTTGCTATTACGGATGTACTACAGTACATAACGATGGCGGTCTCCTCGTTGGTGCTTTGGCTGCTGGTATGGCAGGTAGTCGGAGGTTGGTCGGGTCTCGAGACCCAGCTGGACGTCGAGGATCGTGGGTGGATGCTTCATGTCGGAGGCTATCAGGAACCAGGAGTTCCCATTCCCTTGGTCATTTTAGGCTGGATTATTGTCCACGTGTCTTATAACGCAGTTAACCATTCCCAGGCAATGCGTTTTCTTGGAGCACGCTCGGAATGGGATATGAAAATGGGGGCACTGGTTGCCGGAGGTGTGACGGTTGTCGTGATGTGGTTAAATATTACTTTGGGGATCATGGGTAGGGCTTTGTTTCCTGATCTAGAGGTAGTAGACCAGGTATTTCCTCTGCTAGTCAGTCACTTCCTGGCCCCAGGACTGATGGGATTGGTGTTAGCAGGTATTCTGGGGGCAGGAATGTCCACCTATGATTCGATTTCAAATGCTATTTCAGCCATCTTTACACGAGATTTCTATGCCAGATTTATAAAAAAAGACGGTAGCGATGAACACTATCTTAGGGTCTCGCGTATGACAGTGCCTGTTGTGATTGGTCTGGGATTTCTGTATATCCCCTTTCTGAAGGCTGGCGCAATTCAATTCTACTTATCAGCGACAAGTGTTTTTGTTTTACCATTGGCGGTCCTATATCTGATGGGAGCTTTAACCACAGTACATCGTTCTTCTGGTGTCGTCGGTCTTGTAGCGGGGGCTACCTTCGGGTTTTTTGCATTCCTCGCCCGAGGGTTTCATTGGCCTCTTCCGATTTGGATTAGCAACATTTGGTGGGGATATCTTTGGAATCTATTAGTGCCGGCCGTGAGTATGTTAGTTTATTCTTGGTATATAAATTTTTCCCGTGGTCCTGTCTCGGAAAAGGAACTTTCCGGCCTAACCTACCATACACGTCATTTGCCGTTCCGAGAGCATAGTCAAGGCATAGACTCAAAGACAAACTGGTTAGAACGAAGCCGGATGGATTTGGGGAAGGGACTGGTGTTGCCTTTTCTAGCCAGCAAAAGACTGTCCTGGTACCAGAGGGATCGACTGTTAGTTTGGATTTTTTTGATTGTACTAGTTTTTTTCAATCTTGTTGTTTTTTGGTAATCTTGAGCTTAGGATCCCTGGATGTTCCTCGTAGGCTTTTTTGTGAATTACAGCTCCTAGCCTTATGATTAAGTTTGAGGTGTAGATATGTCCAAAAGAATTGTTGTTTTTAAGGTAATGATCAGTGTTCTTGTAATGCTGACAATTATTGTGCTTAGCTCTGCCTGTCAACAGGACTCGACCATAGAACTGGAAACACCTGATCTTAGCAATCAAGAGGAGCACGAAGTTAGGAAAGAGACACTAGTGCTGCAGTTTCAAGACAATTTCAATGAGGCCTATGGTCCACCGGATTACTTCGATATGACGAAATGGTTAAGACTCCGAGATGCCCATGCCAGAATTGAGGATGGATACTGGCTGATGGATGCTTTTCGCTCACCTCCCCCTGGTCCAGGCGAAGGAGTTATGGGAGGTTTTTCTACGGTTAAGAAAATCTTTAACCCCAGGCTTGCTGGAACGATAGGCGTGGAGCTGACCCTGGAAGATTTTGTTCATGAAAAAGATTACCCGAAGGAAATGGAAGAGTTTGGACAACTAGTTCATGCCTGGAGTTTGACGGTTGCAGGTTGGCAAGGACAAGTGGGAATGCAGGATGAAAACCAACGGGGAATTCAACTACACTTTGATCTCCATCGAGATGAGGGACTTTTTGTGTACTTGGTACGAGGAATCGTACCCGAAGATTATGAGAAATATCCAATGGATGGCTTTGGGAAAAAAACAACCCCAAAGTTAAGTCCTCGTGAGTTAAGAGAATTACACGAAAAGGAAATCGCTCACGGTGGAGTCTTTATTAGTAAACCCTGCGTTATTCTCGCTAGCAGAGTTTACCGAACCGAGCAGGAAATTCAGGGGATTCTTGGCCGCGGTCACCGTTGGGGTCTTTACCTAACTAAGGATGCCAATACAGTATACTGGACACTCGACAACCAGGTGATGGATACCGCTGATATTTCAGGTTATTTTCATTCCGCTCCCGATTCAGTCCAAGACGGTGCCTTTTTAACTATCATGGGAATAGGAACCTATCAACAAAATACCTGGAAAATGGATGACCTGGAGATCTTTGGTTCTCACTAGAGTCTAGAGTTATTGGTTTAGATATGAAGTTTGTTTAAGTCAGTTTTTGTTTTTGACTTCACCTTGACAATTATTAACACAGGGGGAAAAGACCTATGAATATTAAAGTAGGAAGCTGTCCAGATTCCTGGGGTGTTTGGTTTGCAGACGATCCTAAGCAAATACCTTGGAACCGATTTCTCGATGAGGTTGTAGAAGCTGGATATGAATGGATAGAACTTGGTCCTTACGGTTATTATCCAACGGACATCAATCAGCTTCGCCCGGAAATCGAGGATAGGGGCTTGAAGGTCTGTGCAACCTTTCTATTCGGCCATTTGGAGGATCCTGATGACTGGCCGCGACTAGAAAAGCAATTGATGGGGGCTGGGGAACTATTGTCTGCCCTTGGAGCTGAGTACGTTATTTTGATCGATGATCTTCACACAGATTGGTTTACAGGTAAGCGACTCAGACCAAAATTTCTGAATGATGAAGAATGGAGACAGTTGATTGCAACAACGCATAAAGTTGCGGATATTGCCCGCCAGGAATTTGGTTTGCAGTTACTTTTTCATTCCAGTCCAGATTCACATGTTGCCTACGAAAACCAGATTGAAAGATTGCTAGAAGACACTGACCCTGACAGGGTGGCTTTGGCGCAGGATATTGGACATTTGTCCTACCGTGGAGTTGATCCTGTGGAATTTGTTCGCAAGCATCAGGAACGAATTCCATACCTTCATCTAAAGAGTATTGATGCTGAGTTGCAGCGGCAGGTAGAGGATGACGAAATTCCTTTTATCAAGGCAGTGGAAATGGGAATCTTTTGTGAGCTTTCAAAGGGTAAAGTTAATTATCCAGCCTTCATGAAAGTATTAGAAGAGATTGACTTTAACGGTTTTGCTGTTGTTGAGCAAGATATGTACCCTGTACATTTCGACAAGCCTCTTCCTATTGCAAGGCGTAATAGAGAATACCTACGAAAACTTGGGATTGGTTAATAGGCGTCGCTATTTTTCTAGTTTGTCTATGTTATTCTAGCCATTAAACTAGCTATTTTTGGTGCACAATTCATCATGGAGCAGTTTTTAGGCCCTAGGGGAAAGCTACGGAATTGTAGTGATGGAAAATTAAAGCGACAAAATTGTCTGAGTTACGTTAAAGCCTTTTGGGAAGTGGTTTTTTGTTGTTAGATTTCTGTCTTGGCCGACTTCTTGTTAAATTATACGCTATCGTAGAATTTGTAAGTTATTGTAAAAACAAGGCTTAGGCAAATATTACAAATCTGTAATATTTTTAAAGGAAACCTACAATTTTGTTGTACTGGGCGTAGGGTTTAAGGTTTCCTAGTCTTAAAGCTTTTTTGAGACTGAAATCCTCTAACTAGGGTATTCCAACTCTTCTACCGAAACAAAACGCAATGTCAGCTAGTATTGTTGAAAGAAAAAAACATTTTTAAAGTGATTGGCACGCTTTTTGCATTTATCTCTTACAGACAATTGTTCGTAAGGGAATCATGGGTTTTGTGAATTTGTATGAACTAATTATTTTTAAGTGGGAGAATTTTGATGTATAGGGTGAATGCTAAAAAGATAGTAACGGGTTTGACGGTTTTATTGTTGAGTGTGTTTGCTGTCCCAGTACTGGCTCAGGACGACGATAGCGAGGAATCAATTTTTTCCTTTGGAGGTGATGTTGGTTTGGCCAGTAAATATATCTGGCGTGGACAGCGTCTTACCAATGCCCCAAGCCTTCAGCCGTCTGTGACGGTCGGGATTGGAGGTTTTTCCTTCAATGTTTGGGGGACGATGGATTTAAGTAGTGTCAATGAAGGAGATGGGTTATTTATTCCAGAAAATCCAGATGCGCCTGCTGGTGGCAATCACAACGGTTTGAATGGAAAATTTTCTGAGGTTGACTATACGTTTTCATATGCACATTCATTTGAAAAAGTGTCTATCGATGTAGGTACGATTACATACGCTTTCCCACAACGCGCTGCTTCTCTGGATACAACCACATAGCTATATTTGAGTACCAGTCTGGATACGGCTCCGCTGGCGCCTTCGCTTACTTTATATATAGATATTGATGAAACTAATGGGTCCGGGGGAAGTACAGGTGTTTACTTTGCTTTGGCGGCAGGGCACTCATTTGCTGTGGATCACCCAGCATTGACAGGTGTTGATCTTTCTTTTTCACTTGGATTTGCAAATAGTGGTTTCAGCGAATTTTTCTACGGGGCTTCGGACTCAGGGGCCCATGATGTTAACTTCACCGTTAGCTTTCCCTTTGCTGCTGGAGATAACTGGTCATTTGCCCCCTTTGTTTCTTTCAGTGGCCTGGTAGGTCCCTTTAAAGATTACCAATTTTTGGATCCAAGAGAGTCATACCGAGGCACCGCAGGCCTTCCAAGTGATTCTGCTGCCACGGTGTGGGGAGGGGTTTCACTAAGCTTAGCATTTTAAAACCTATTTTTGAGATTTCAGTTTTGCTAAATTAATTTGTAATGTGGTTTTCAAACGGAGTATGCAGTAAGGAGTTTGACAATGTTTAGAAGAGTTTCACCGAAAAAAAGACTATTGGGGTACCTGGGGCTTGTGGGGCTGATTTCCCTGGCGTTCCTTTCACCTATTCAGGCTGACGGGCATGGGCATGGAGAAGCGCCGGCAGAGGATTCGCTTGGCCAACTTCAGAGCGCGCTTGCAGACTTGACTGGGAAAGTAGAGGCTGTGGCTGCAACAGCTGCTTCAGCGGGAGCTGAGGCAATGTTCACAGCAAATAATATCTGGATGATGGTTGCAACTTTCCTAGTCTTTGTTATGCACCTGGGATTTGCCTCTTTGGAATCTGGTCTTACCCGATCAAAAAATACAGTCAATATTCTTTTTAAAAACACCATGATTATAGCGATTGGATTGTTAACCTATGCTATAGGTGGTTTCAATCTGATGTATCCAGGTGATTGGATATATGGTGCATTCTTTGGTTTTGCTGGATGGGGCCTGACTGCGCCGGAAGGGGCAGCGGGATTAATCGAGTATGCAGATGGAGGTTATTCTTACTGGACTGACTTTCTTTTTCAGGCCATGTTTGCTGCTACCGGTGCAACCATTGTATCTGGTGCTGTAGCCGGCAGAATAAAACTCCGAAGTTTCCTTGCATTTACAGTTGTTTTTGTTGGCCTTATTTACCCCATTGCTGGTAGCTGGAAATGGGGTGGCGGATGGCTAGATGCGGCAGGTTTTTACGATTTTGCAGGTTCCACCCTGGTTCACTCTGTTGGGGGATGGGCAGCCTTGGCCGGTGCATTAATGCTAGGTCCCAGAATTGGTAAGTACGTGAATGGACAGATCAATGCAATTCCTGGATCAAGTATGCCCCTGGCAACCATTGGTGTCTTCCTTCTGTGGTTAGGCTGGTTTGGTTTCAACGGTGGGTCAGTTCTTTCCGGCGATCCGGAACTAGTGTCTTTTACACTTGTAACCACTTCCTTGGCGGCGGCAGCGGGTATTGTGGGCGCCTATTTTATGTCTGGGTGGGTTCAGAAGAGACCAGATTTATCAATGGTCTTGAATGGATCCTTAGCTGGTCTGGTGGGAATCACGGCTGGAGCAGACACTGTTTCCCCTCGGAATGCTGTGATTATTGGCTTAGTTGCCGGAATGTTGGTCGTTCTTTCGGTGATTTTCATCGATTCGAAGTTGAATATTGACGATCCAGTTGGTGCTATTTCAGTACACTTGGTCTGTGGTATCTGGGGAACCCTAGCAGTAGGAATCTTCAGCATGAATCCTGATCATACCGTCATGACACAGCTATACGGAGTTGCGTCATACGGAGTATTTACTTTTGTTGCTGCCTTGCTGCTCTTTTGGATACTAAAAGTATCTCTTGGTATCCGTGTATCTGAGGAAGAAGAGCTTCAGGGTCTAGATATTTCAGAGCATTCTATGGAAGCTTATGGGGGTGCTCAGATATTTGCGACTGATTAACTATAGGAGTAGATAAAGAAGATTATAAGTCGCGGTTTAAGCAATAAAAGCCGCGGCTTATTCCTAATGGAAATCTAACAAAAAAGGGAATTTAATATGAAATTAATTGTTGCCATGATCCAGCCTCACAAGTTGCCGGATGTAAAACAAGCTCTATTTGATGCCGAAGTGTTCAAAATGACGGTCACAAATGCCTTGGGAGCGGGCCAGCAAAAAGGATATACAGAGACCTATCGTGGTGTCATCCAGGCCAGCAAGCTTCTCAAGAAAGTAAGGATTGAGATTGCTGTTAATGACGATTTTGTCGAACCCACGGTTGCCGCCATTATAAAAGGGGCCAGAACAGGTCAGATTGGGGACGGAAAAATCTTTGTTACTGATTTGTCTGACTGTATCCGCATCCGAACAGGGGATCGTGGTGGTGAGGCGATCGGCTAGGGTTTAATCTCTCACGGCGAGGGACTTTCGGTCTTTTTTTGTTGGGTTAGAAGATAAGATAGTTATTACTTTCTTTTCTTTCTTGATTTCTGAAAAAATTACCTGTTTTTCAGAAATTTACCTAGGAAAAGTTGTCGGTAAACGGTACTGTATCTATTGGTAAATGAACTAGTCGTTTCCTCGATAATAGGTCTTAATGAATATTGGGGACAGCAAGAACAAAAGAACACAGAGAATTGAATAAGGGTTTCAAAATGACATATGAAAATCTAGTTAAGATGATTAAAGAGAACGAAGTTGAATTTCTAGATCTTAAATTTACAGATCTTCCCGGTCTTATGCACCATTTCTCAATACCGATTCAGGAGTGTGATGAGAGCTTGTTTTCAGATGGCATAGGATTCGATGGTTCGTCTATCCGCGGTTTTCAACCAATTAACGAAAGTGACATGCTACTCATGCCAGACTTGAGTACAGCCTTTATAGATCCTTTTACTCAGCATGTAACTTTGAGTTTAATATGTAATGTCATGGATCCTCTGACTCGAGAAGTATACTCACGGGATCCACGTAACGTGGCGCAGAAAGCCGAGCAATACTTAAAGGCGACAGGGATTGCAGATACAGCTTATTTTGGGCCTGAAGCTGAGTTTTTTGTTTTTGATGAGGTGCGCTTTGATCAAACCCCAAATGAGGGTTTTTACTTTGTTGATTCCGAGGAAGGTTTCTGGAATTCAGGAAACGGTGGGGCAGAGCCTAATTTAGGATATAAACCGAGATATAAACAAGGTTATTTCCCAACGCCACCTATGGACAGCATGCAGGATCTTCGGTCCACAATGGTAAAAACATTGCTGCAGGTCGGTGTGAGGGCTGAAGCTCATCACCACGAGGTGGGAACAGGTGGCCAGGGCGAAATCGATCTTCGATTTGACGAGCTGGCTTATATGGGCGATAGCCTAATGAAATACAAGTATGTCATTAAGAATGTAGCCCGTGCGCATAACAAGACGGTTACCTTTATGCCCAAACCTCTTTTTATGGACAACGGATCAGGAATGCACGTTCATTTCAGTCTCTGGAAAAACGGTAGCAACTTGATGATTGAATCAGGCCGCTATGCTGATCTCAGTGAATTAGCTGAGCATTGTATTGGTGGTATTCTCCATCATGCACCTAGTCTTTTGGGTTTCACCAATCCAACTACAAATTCATACCGAAGGCTAGTCCCTGGCTATGAAGCTCCAATCAATCTGATCTATTCTCAACGTAACCGAAGTGCTTGTGTTCGAATTCCTACGTATTCACCTAGTGAAAAGGCCAAGCGGATCGAATTCCGGACTCCGGATCCGTCATGCAATCCCTACTTGGCATTTGCTGCGATTCAGATGGCTGCCCTAGATGGTATTGATAAAGGGATTAAACCTCCGGCTCCTATCGACCAGGATTTATATGAATTGCCTCCAGAAGAAAAAGCCAAGGTGAAATCAGTTCCGGGCTCTTTAGAGGCGGTCATAGATGCTCTAGAAGAAGATCATGAATATTTGCTCAAGGGCAACGTGTTTACAGAAGATCTCATAGAGATGTGGATCGATTATAAGAGAACAAGTGAAGTGGATCACGTTAGGTTAAGACCTCATCCAGCAGAGTTTGCCCTCTATTTTGATATCTAGAATTGGCTACAAAGTCATTCTAGAAATATCCTAGATTGAGTCACCCCAGTGCTCTCTAGCTTTTTTCCAAGGGTGAGCTCTGGCCACTTCTTCGTTTAGGTCTGTACCCCAACCAAGACCGGTAGGCACTGTCATATACCCATCGATGATTTCCGGCTGATTAGTAACCAGGTCATCTTTCCAGGGGACATCATCGACTTCAATTTCCATTATCCGAATGTTAGGAAGGACTGCGCATAGGCTAGCGCTGACAAAGCTGGACAGATGACTGTAGTAATTGTGAGGAGAAACATTTAATTGAAATACCTCTGCCAAATCACCAACCTTTTTGGATTGACAGAATCCGTTCCAGGGCACATCAATCATAAATACATCAGCGGCATGTAACTGAAAGTAAGGTAGGTATTCCCGCATGTGTATTAGAGCTTCTCCTGTACATATCGCATTGGTGGTCGATTGCTTGATTTGCAAGACTGCCTTAGGATCATACATGTCAAGTTCTAGCCATAGAAGTTCAAATTTTTCAAGCCTACGGGCAATTCGTATCACACTCTCGGGTTTGAAATTAAAGTTTAGATCAAGATTAATATCCACTCTGGGACCTACTGCTTCGCGAAAGGTTCCAATTAGATCTTCAATCTGATCGAGTAGTTTCGATGAAACAATTTGATCTGTTGTCCCTCTACCTTGGGAAAATCCCGGCATCCAGACCAAAGCAGGATCCCCAGGCAGGATAATGTTCGTCTTCAGAGCCGTAAAGCCCCGTTTCAGCACTTCCTTACCCAGATCGGAAATATCCTGCAAGGTTCGGATAGGTGAGGTTCCCTGGATGACGTGGTGGCTAGCCCGTGTGGTTCCACAGTGAGACCAATAGAGTCTGACCCGGTCTCTAGTTGGTCCACCGAAGAGGTCGACAACTGATGTTTCTAGGGCTTTTGCCTTGATATCGATTAAAGCGCACTCAATTCCAGCAATGGCTTTGGCCGCAATCCCGCCTGGACTCAAACGAGTGGCTCGTATCAAGTCCCAGAATAGCATTTCATAGGGTCTAGGATCTTGTCCGATTAGCAAAGACGTTAAGTCTTTAATCGTGCCATCTATTCCATACGGATTTTGGCCTGCACTAATTTCTCCGTATCCTGTAAGGCCCTGGTCAGTGCTAATCTTGACAAAGGTCCAGGGGCGCCAACCGGCGTCTACGTGAAAGGTCTCTACAGACGAAATTTTCATTGGTTTTCGAAAAGAAAAAAATAGAGGAAAACTACTTTTTTTAATATGATCTATCAATGTTAACATACACTTTTTTCTTTTATGAATAGGCGTTCTGATAAGGGGATTTGTTGAAGTTGGATGGAAAGAAGGTCTTGTCTCTGATGGTTCTTCGAATAATATGGGAAAAAGTATTGAAGTTGGGTTTTATCTGTCTACTGAGTGTAAACAGTTACTCTTTGTGGTCACAGGATTGGCCCCAGTTTCGTGGTCCAACAGGTCAGGGACTTTCCGAAGCCGTGGGGTTACCTCTGATTTGGAGTGAAGAAAAAAACGTTGTCTGGAAGGTCAGTATTCCTGGAAAGGGCTGGTCCTCTCCTGTGGTGTTGGGAAACGAGATATGGTTGACCACTGGAGTTCATGAGGGTCAATCACTCCGTGCATTAGGGATTGATTTTGATTCCGGAGGAATCCGACACAATGTTGAGGTTTTTAGACTTGAAGGTTCCCCGGTCCTCCACCAAAAAAATTCTCCTGCCTCACCTACTCCCATTTTGGAGGAAGGCAGAGTGTACGTACATTTTGGTTCGGTCGGAACGGCGGCTCTAGATAGAAGAGGAGAGATTCTCTGGAAAAACCAAAGTCTACTTTATGCTGAAAGTTACGGGCCTGCCGGCACACCAGCGCTCGCCAAAGATTTTTTATTGATTAGTTGTGATGGGACTGACAAACAATTTGTTGCTGCACTCGACAAGAACAATGGCAGTCTTCGTTGGAAAACATTTCGAGAAAACGGAGATATGGCCTACTCGACACCTTTGGTTATTCGTGCTGGGAATATGCACCAGGTTATCAGTACGGGTGGCAACCAGGCCGTTTCCTATGACCTAGAGACAGGAGAAAAACTCTGGTGGATACGCTACAAGGGTTTCTCTCAGGTACCCCGCCCTCTTTATGCTCATGGACTGGTCTATCTTACGAATACGACGGGGGCTAATGGATCTCCTGTTTTGTATGCTGTGCTTCCAAATGGACGTGGAGATGTAAGCGATTCTCATGTCTTGTGGAAATGGAATAGTGGAGTCCCTGTTACACCTTCACCTCTCATCGTAGGAGACGAAATATACTTTGTCAGTGACCAGGGCATTCTAACGTGTCTAGATGCAAAAGAGGGGAAAAGACACTGGAGGGTGCGTTTAGGAGGAAATTTTTCAGCTTCTCCTGCTTATGCTGATGGAAAAATATTTTTCCTTAATGAGGAGGGGACAACCACTGTGATTAAGCCAGGACTTGACTTTGAGAAGTTAGCAGAAAATCAGCTGGATGGACGTACTCTGTCATCAATTGGTATCGTGAACCAGTCGATTCTCATTCGTAGTTCTACTCACCTTTACCGTCTCAAAAATAATAAAACCTTCTAGTTTTGAGAAGGAAGCCCCAAGAGCCTGTATTGGTAAACTTTGAGTCCGATTTCCAACGGTTTGTCTAGAGTGAAAAGTTTTATTCTATCCTTACTTAAGGCAGTTAAATGGATTTCTCTATGAAAAAGGATGGTGACACCATAGTAATATATTGTAATATAAG
This sequence comes from uncultured Acidobacteriota bacterium, assembly GCA_964569605.1. Classification (GTDB taxonomy): domain Bacteria; phylum Acidobacteriota; class UBA6911; order RPQK01; family CBDAPI01; genus CBDAPI01. The sequence goes on along the minus strand of CAZMUJ010000072.1, from coordinate 10,406 downwards.
CTATTAATTTTAAAGACTTTTAACTGGTTTTATCTTTAATTAAACTGTTTAAGTTCATGGAAATTTCTTGTTCTAGTGGTCGTAGGTTGTGGTTAGTTTTTCTTGCTTTCACTGTCCAGAGTGTTTTTCTTTTTGGGGCCGGTTCTACGCCTGAATCTTTTCCTGAGCCTACAATTACCTCGATTTTTCCTTTAGGGGCCCAACAGGGTGCAGAGATCAACCTGGAAATCACAGGAAAAGCATTGGATGGATCCTATGCAGTTCTTTTTAATTCAGGTGCGATTATGGCTCAGGTTAGAGACATTGAAAAGATAGAGTCTCAAGTTGATGCATCCGATTATTTATCGAGAAAGACTCCCAGTAAAGAAGAAAAAAAACCTCCGGTTTTTCGGGTTTCTGTTCGGGCAATCATAGACCCCTCAACCCCAGTTGGGATCTATTCACTGCGGCTTATCTCACCTAGAGGGTTATCCAATTCTTTCCGCTTTAGAGTCGATGAACACATTGTATCCAGAGAGGTGGATAGACCTCATTCTCGGGTCAGGGAGGCTCAACAAATAACAGTTCCAGCAATCCTCAACGGTACGGTGAGTCAGCATGGTGAGTTGGACTACTATGTTTTTGATGCAGTTAGAGTTCAGAAACTTGCTTTTGAGATTGTTCTTGCTGAGGATGCGGCGTCTTGGCAACTTGGTCAAACCCCAAAATTTAGGCCGCGCATTGCCTTATACCAGCCAACTGGAAGTTGGCTAGACCCAGATCGTCCTACTCGGATATTGTTTGATGAAGAAAAAGAAACCGTTTTAATGCCTCTTCGTACCCGATTTTCATACCAGGTAGAACCAGGTCGTTATTTGGTAGAAGTAAGCTCTTTGTTTGGTAAGGGTGGAATTGACAATAGATATCAGTTGCGGATCCTGCCTGCTGACATATCCGATGCTTTGCCTCCAGAAGTGAAATGGCAGGAAAGAACGTTTTTCCGAAAGATAGAACCTGGTTTGATTCAAGATCTCTGGGCGCGGACTGTCAGGTCAAAAGCCCCCAGTTCTAATGTTGCTGAGTTATTGTTACCGGATAGCAGTTTAGATAATAGACTGGATTCAAATCAATCTGTGACAACTCAGGTTCCTGTCGAGTTGTTTCTCCAGAAGGAAAAAGAACCAAACGATCTTCCTAAGCAGGCTCTTAATTTTGACGTAGGGACGATGATTGATGGGGTTATCAGTACTCCCGCAGATCGTGATACTTTTCAGTTCGACGCAAAAGCCGGGCAAAAGCTGGTTTTTGAGCTGTTCACTCCTAAGGTAGGTCCTCCACACTTTAATCCGGTTCTAGAGCTACGGTCTGAAGAGGGTGAAGAGTTATTAAATAACATCCACATGAGAAAAACGAAGTTTGGAGCTAGTGGGGGTGCCAGCTCTTATCTGAAAGCAGTTGAGCCCAAGGTGATTTACAGCGTCGAAAGAGACGGTCGATACCACATTCAGATTCGGGATGTAACCTCGAGATACGGTAATGCAGATTATGCTTATAAACTGGTAGTTCGAAATCAGGTTCCCCACGTTGGATCCTTTGAAGTTAAACCGCATGATAGAATCAACCTGATACCTGGACAAGCTAGAAAATTAAATATTGTCACCTATCAAGAGGAAGGTTTTTCCGGCGATGTACTTTTTACATTTTCCGGGCTGCCACCGGGTGTAAGCATTTCCCCGGGGGCTGAGATAGAGCCAAAGAAAAAGGCGTATAGTCAAACCAGTGATAAGGAAGAAAGTTTTGTGTCTGCCAAACAAAATACAACACTTATTTTGTTTGCTGAACTAGATGCTCCCCTTACTCGGAATCCCTTATGGATAGGTCTTCGGGCCCGACCTGTTGTAGAACAGGAGATAGGATTGGAGCTTCCCGTGGCAAAAATTCCTCTGATGGTTGTTAGACCGGAGAGTGTGCATCTTAGTAGCCAGTAAAGAGACGAATGTAGGAAATAATGTCAGTTATAGCTTTTATGTCACTGCCAATATTGCGGCGAGTTTTGTTTAGCTTCTTGGTGGGAGCTTTTGTTGTCTTAAGTCTGGTGCCTGGTTCTAAAGCCGGAATAACAGGTCCTGCGGTGAGCCACTCTCCCACTCTTCTCTCACTGAGGTTGGTTCCTTCGAATGCAAGCCTGTGGGGTCGACAAGCTTCCCAGAAGTTTTTAGCGATGGGGACTTTTTCTGATGGGCTACAACGAGATGTGACTGCGAACAGCCAGTTCCAGATATTGGATTCCCACCTGGCCAGAGTGGATGAAGAAGGTAAAGTGGTGGCTATTGCAGATGGTGAAGTTATCCTCAAGGTGGAAAGTGAAGGATATGAGGCTCTGGCCCAAATTCAAATTGAAGCTACAGAGCGTGAACACTCCTTTCGTTTTGACCGCGACATTGCTTCCATTTTGACCAAACGAGGTTGCAATGACAGTCATTGTCACGGCAGTGTGAAGGGAGAGGGTGGATTTAAACTTTCATTAGACTCTCTTTATCCTAAAGAAGATTACGAGTGGATTGTCAAAGGAGGTGGATATCAGGTCCTCACTCTGGAATCAGATGGTCCTAGGGTTCCCCGGGTTCGAATAGAAGAGCCTGAACAAAGCCTATTGCTTCTTAAACCAACTATGCAGGTCAGTCATGGCGGCGGATTGCATTTTGGGACCGATTCTTCGGATTACACAACTATTTTGAACTGGATTAAAGAGGGGGCTGACTTCGGAGTGCGAACAGAGGAAGGCCGAATCGAACGTATCACGGTCTTTCCCAAAGAAATCGTATTGGATCAAAAAGGAGAACAACGACTTCTAGTGACAGGACATACTGCTGATGGACGGAGTGAAGACATAAGTCATCAGGTAAGATACATAAGCCAAAACCCTCACGTTGTGAAAGTAAGTGAGGGAGGATTGGTTATAGCCAAAGGGACCGGAGAGACTACCGTACTCGTTCGTTCGGCGGGGCATGCCGTGAGTGCTCGTTTTGGAGTCGTCTCTGCAGTACTTCCCAACTATCCACAGATGAATCCCCGGAATTTGATAGACGAGTATGTGTTCAAAAAACTACGAAAATTTCAAATTATTCCCTCTGAGCTTTCCAGCGATGCAGAGTTTTTACGACGAGTTTGTTTGGATTTAACTGGGACTCTCCCTCCTTCCCATAGAGTCCGAGAGTTTCTGGATAGTCAAGATCCCCAAAAGCGAGAAAAGCTGATCGAGGTTCTTCTGAATTCACCTCAATATGTGGACTATTGGAGCTTTCGTTTTTCAGATCTTTTTAGAGTTACCTACACCTCCACAAACAACCCCAAACGTGTGAAAGCTAACGATGACTGGGTTCGGAATAGTATTATCCAGAACAAACCTTATGACCAAATGATGAAAGAACGTGTAGCTCCCCAAGGGTACACGGGCCCGGCTGGTTTTTTCTACCGATACACGGAGCTGATCGAACCCCATGAAATGATGTCCGAACAGGTCCGTTTGTTTATGGGACGGAGGCTGGATTGTGCCCAATGTCACAATCATCCTTTTGAGATATGGAGTCAGGATCAGTTTTGGGACTTGACGGCCTTTTTCGGCAATGTTACTGAACTTAGAGATTCTGGCATCCTCATGGACAATCCTGCCGGTGGACGTTCCTATGACAAGAAGCTAGAGCATATCAAAGTTATACATCCACGCAGAAAAGAAGAGGTTTCAGCGAAATTTTTGGACGGAACAGGTCCCCAATTGGGGGAAAATGATCCCCGCATGACCTTGGCGCAGTGGATGATTGCACAGCCCTCCTTTTCACAGACGGCTGTGAACCGAATTTGGAGCTATTTTTTTGGTAGAGGTATTGTGGAACCAGTAGACGATTTCAAAACTTCCAACCCTCCCACACATCCTCAACTTTTGGAGGAATTAGCCAAGGATTTTGAGAAGAATGGTTACAATCTGAAGCATCTAATGCGATTGATCGTTCAGTCACGGACCTATCAGTTGTCGGGAGTGTCTAACGATACCAATAAGCATGATGAAGTAAATTATTCACATGCTTTACCGCGGCATCTGGTAGCAGCTGTTTTAATGGATGCGATTTCTCATGCTACAGGTGTGCCAGAACAATTTGAAAATCACCAACTAACGACGGAAGGAGCACCTCCTCCAGGTACGCGAGCTTTGGGTTTGATACCAGAACTGTATCCCTGTCATTTTCTGGATGTTTACGGGCGGTCGATGAGAAAAACCTTGCCTTTAGGAAAAATGTCTTTGACTCTGGCTCAAGGGTTACATAGTTGGGCAGGTTCTACTTATACGAACAAAATTACAACAGTAGGGGGGCGGCTGGAACAGGTTCTGAGAGATGGTCTTCCCGATTCTTCAATCATTGAAGAGTTTTATCTGGCCACTCTTTCCCGTTATCCAACCAAACAAGAGGAAAAGGAACTTGTTGCCTTTATTAGCCAGGGGGCTTCACGTAAGGATCGCCTGGCAAGTCTGATGTGGGCGCTTCTCAATTCCCGAGAATTTTCCTACAATCACTGAAATTTATGGGAGATGTGAGTTGAAAGAATATCGATGTTTGCAGTGTAGAAAAACCAATTTACCACGGCGTGATTTTTTGCGCGTGGGTTCTTTGAGCTTCTTAGGTTTGGGTACTAGTCAATACCTGCAACACCAAGGACTCCAGGCTGCAATAGGGCCTAGCAATATGGTCGGTAAGGCTCAGTCCTGCATTCTTATATTTCTGGAAGGTGGTGCTCCTCAGATGGATACCTGGGATCCAAAGGGGAACACAGGGTTCAAAGCAATTGGGACCAACGTGGCCGGCATCCAAATTTCAGAACTGTTTCCACGTGTAGCGGGTCATATGGACAAGATATCCATTATACGTTCAATGCATACAGAGGAAACCAACCATCCACAGGGTACAATAGAATCACTTACGGGCCACCGTCCCAGTCCAACAATGAAGTTTCCCAGCTTTGGATCGATTGTTGCAAAAGAGATGGGGGCTCGCAATAATATGCCACCTGTTACAGCTGTTCCCACTCCCTATGAAAACGATTTCTACAATTATGAAGAAGCATTCAAGGGGGCGTTTATAGGGGCTGAGTATGATGCAATGCTTCTTCCTGACCCGACTGAGGAGGACTATGTAGTTCCTGATCTCAGCCTGCCCAAGTCTATTTCTGCAGAGGCTATCAAAGACCGAAAGACCTTGCTTAGTATTGTAGACCGGCACTATCGCGAAAAGGAAAAGATAGCAGAATTTGCAAAGATGGATGCATTTCGGACTCAGGCGCTGGAGATGATTTTGTCTCCAGAGGTGAAAAAGGCCTTTGATTTTTCAAATGAGTCTGAAGAGACGAAGGATTTATATGGACGCAACCGTGTTGGACAAAGTGTTTTGATGGCCCGGCGCCTTGTAGAGTCGGGTTGTCGGTTTGTTACGGCGGCTGGTTATAAACACGGTCAGTGGGATACTCATGGAAATAATGACAAGAGGATGCTCAATGATCTAGCGCCTCCACTTGATCAAGCCCTTTCTGCTTTATTAGTGGATTTACAGGAGAGAGGCCTATTGGAATCAACTGTGGTTCTGGTGATGGGTGAGTTTGGACGGACTCCCCACATTAACACGGGCTATGGAAGGGATCACTGGCCTAACTGTTGGTCTCTTCTTGTCGGTGGCGGTGGCATTCAAGGAGGTCAAATCATTGGTGCTAGTGACGACCGAGCTGCTTATGTAGCCGAAAGGGCAATTTCGATTGGAGACCTCCATGCCACCATATACAAGGCATTAGGTATCGATTGGACCAAAAGCTACATGACACCGGTGGGGCGTCCAATATATATAGCTAACGGATTTGATGACACAATGGGGACACCGATCAAAGAGTTAATCTAGGGTGGAGGTCCACGCCTATAAAACGACTAGATCTGTCCTTGTGGATCAAGAATTAGGAAGTTTTTCTCGAACGAAGAAAACTTTTTCCTGTCTTTGATTGAGGTGATGCCTTTTTATTTGTTCAGTAGGTTTGGATGCTAACCTCTTTTTTTATACTTATCAAAAGAGGCTAGAACTTTTAAAAATGAACAAAGATTAGGTCTTGATCTCTTATGATAAAGAAGAAGCCACGCTTAATTGTGGGGCTTGGTGAACTTCTCTGGGATATTTTCCCCACGGGTAAGCATCTAGGTGGTGCTCCAGCTAATTTTGCTTACAACATCAACTGTTTGGGAGATCAGGGGATTGTGGCCACTGCAGTTGGAAATGATCTTCTGGGGCGAGAAATCATAGACCGACTAAAACAGATAAATCTTTCGGTTGACTACCTGCAGAACTCTCCCCAACACCTGACAGGGACTGCTTCTGTGAAAGTAAATGCGATTGGCCAGCCAGTTTTTAAAATCACCGAAAAAGTAGCGTGGGACTTCCTGGAATGGACACCAGAGTGGGAAAAATTAGCTCTGTCAGCAGATGCCGTCTGTTTCGGATCTCTATCCCAACGTTCGGAACAATCGTATAAGACTATCCAATATTTTCTTGAGACTGCCAAGGATAATGCGCTAAGTGTCTTTGACGTTAATATTCGACAACCCTATTGTTCATCAAAGATCGTTTTAGATTCTTTAAAATTAGCCGATGTTGTAAAGCTAAATAGTGAAGAGCTAGACTGGGTGGCACAATTAGCAGGTTTAGATAGAAACAATGCTAAATCATCCGCTCGAAAATTAATGCGATCCTTTCAGATCCAGCTGATCTGCGTTACGAGAGGGGCTAGTGGTAGTTGGCTGGTGTCTTTAGATGATGTAGTTGAGCATTCAGGTTTCCCAGTAAAAGTAGTAGACACAGTAGGTTCTGGTGATGCCTTTACGGCAATGTTGACATATCTTTATCTACGTGGAAAATCACTGGAAATGATAGGCGAAGCAGGCAATAGACTGGGTTCTTGGGTTGCTTCGAAGCCTGGGGCCACACCACCTGAAACCCAAGACTTGGCAAGGAAAGTTCTTCAAATGATGGGATGTGCCTAATACGTTTTAGGTGGACTTAACATACAGGGCAACTCGATCTTGATGTAAGTTTGGGTTTCTATGAAGTTTTTTTAAAGATACGATTGTAGAAATTATGAAGCGTTCCACAATAAACTCAGTAATCCTTTCTAGTCTAGATTTTTTAAAAGAGAAATGTTTCTTCCTCCCACCCTTCGCTTACTGGACTCCACAAGTTTGGGAAGAGATGTGGGGATCGGCCACAGAGATCGTAGAATGCGGACTAGGATGGGATATCACCGATTATGGATTAAACAATTACAATAATTTTGGCCTCCTATTATTCACGCTTAGAAATGGATCACCTCAAAATCTGGAGAAAGGTACGGGGAAGCTTTACGCAGAAAAAATTCTGGTAGTTGGATGTGATCAAGTGACGCCGCTCCATTTTCATTGGCACAAAATGGAAGACATCATTAACAGAGGGGGTGGGCATCTTGTTATTCAGGTCTACAATTCGACTCCAGATGAAGGTTTAGCAGAGACTGATATCAACGTTAAGATGGACGGTGTTAATCGTATTGTTAAAGCCGGTGATACTGTGGTTTTGCGACATGGAGAGAGTATTACCTTACCACCTGGTTGTTACCATAAGTTTTGGGCGATTGACGATACTGTTCTTGCAGGAGAAGTCTCACTCGTAAATGATGATATAAATGACAATCGGTTTTATGAAGAGATACAACGATTCTCAGGGCCTGAAGAAGATGAACCTCCTGTACATCTTCTGTGTAGCGATTATTCTCGGTATAAAAAATGAATTTGTTATGGACTAACCTAGAGAGAAGTTAATGTGATCCAGCACTTTAATTCTATTTGTAAGTTAAATTCTTTGAATCATCCAATAGGATCCGATCAGTGCGATTAGAATAGATCCTGGAACGATCACTAGTTTCCGATAGCTGCTCTCATTTCGTATCCAAGCCGTAGCTAGAAAAGCTAACACGATTACCACAAATTGTCCTATTTCAACACCAATGTTGAAGCCAAAAAGGCTAGTCAGCAAGGCAGTTTTAGGTAATGCGAGATTTCCTAGAGCACTGGCAAAACCTAAACCATGGATAAGACCGAAAATAAAAACCACAGCTAATCTCCAGTGCGAATATTTGGGATAGAAGATGTTTTCCAGAGCAATTACAATTATGCTGCCAGCAATTATCGGTTCGACGACTGAACTTGAAACCTGAATAAATCCGGTAGTAGTCAAGCCTAAGGTAATAGTGTGGGCGGCGGTAAAAAGGCTAATTTGCCATAATAAAGGGCTCCAATTTCGGCTTAGCAAAAACAGCCCAAGTAAAAAAAGGATATGGTCAGTTCCAAGTGGCAAGACATGTAAGAATCCAGCTCGGATGAAACCTGTAAAAGTATTCCAGGTGCCAGATGTTTGGACTTTTTCAAACAACTCTCTGTTCGGATCTCCTATTTGAGAATTTTCTAAGTTTTTAAGATCAAGAACACGACTAGATTCACCTGGGAATAGAACTTGGATTCCCTTAAGTAATTCTCCTCGGTAAAAATTGAGGACCAAAACACTTAGACTTTTATCTGGAAGTGCACGTACTCGGTAACCATTATATTTTGAAAAATCAAGTCTCCATGATCCAGTCAACATGATTGGATCATCAGATTTCATAGGTGGACGGGACTGAAATGTAGTGAACTCAAACGTCCAACTAGGTTGGACTATGCCAGCTGGCTCAAAGGAAAACCCTACAGTGTTTTTGGCATAATCGATTGCCTGGGAAAGGAGTTGATCTCGTTTTGTTTGGGTAAGAAGCAAGTATTCTTCAAGGGACAGGTATGGTTCCATTTCCGGGTCTTTACTAAAACAGCGAGTGTCTATCTCAATCTGAATAAGAACGGTGTTGTCTGCTTCAAAGAAAGAGCGTAAGGGGAGATCTGGCAAAGGATGGGAGATGAGTTGGAAAGATCCGGTGAAAAATAGGGTAATGGAAAGAATTATTATAAGTCTTAATGCCCAAATTGGAGACTTATCTTGGGATTGCTTCATGAATTACCTAAAATTAACATGTATAATTGAGAAGCAAAGGGGCTAGGGGTGCTCCATTGTGATGTTTAAGGGAGAAAATAAGTAGGGTATTCTACCAGAAATTACAGATCATGCTTGGAAACTCAGATGATAAGGAGAAATGTATGAAAGTATTTGTTTCATTGCTTCTAATTGTTATGTTGGTGACTGGATATTCTTTGGCCGGTTGTGGGAAAAAGGAAAATGATGAGGGGACTCTGACGGCTGTGAATTCCGGGAGTAAAACCTTTGTTGTTACTGACAGCAATGGGAATAAAACGACATTTAAGCTAACACCAGGAACAAAAGTAAAGGATCAGAAAGGGAATGCAGCTCAGCTGTCTGATTTGGTCGATCAGCGAGTAGCTGTGGTCAGCGAGCATTCTCAAGCAGATCGGGTATCCCAGCTTTAGTAGCAAGTAAAGATCTAATTTAACTGTTCCAGACAGTAATAAGTTACTGGTCCGGGTAAAATTACGTTCTTCACTTCTATGCTGTCTTAGGTGTGTTCTTCAAGCGACGTAGTAGTACGTTTAAAACAAGGTAGTGTTCCAATAGATTCACGCTGTCTGCACAGTCGAGTCAACGAAGCTCCGTAAAGCAAAACTCGATTTTCTTGATTAACACCTGTTAGGTACGGAGTTTTTTCGACCCTATTCTTTCAATGGTTTGGGAATGAATAGTCTGAAGTGTTGCTGTTTTCCAATACTCATAGGTCGCATTTTCCCGTTCTAAAGATCCGAAACTGATTTTGATCAGTGAGCGAAGCATCTGGAATCCTGACGGATGATTTTCCTCACATGCTTTCCTTTTTTTCCTCAAATGATTAACCTAGGCTTGTAATGATTTGGCCTTTAGGAACCTGTCCAGATTTAGCTACCCCAGTTCCACAGAAGATGTATGCCTTGACTCTACATCGGGACAGATACGGACCACCTCAGGAGGTTGTTTGTCTTGAAAAAGCACCAGTGCCAGTTATACGGCCTTCAGATGCTAGAGGGGTTCTAGTTGCTGTTTTGGCAACTGGACCTAATTTCAATACCAACTTTGCAGCACTTGGACTTCCAGTTCCAGTCTTTGGAAGAGGTGATAGCGCAACGATACATATACCTGGTAGCGATGCATTAGGTATTGTAGTTGATGCTGGACCAGCTGTTAGACAGGTCAAAGTTGGACAGGCAGTGATCCTCGACTCTTGGACTGGAACGAAAATTCGTGGCTATGAAACTCACGATGGATTTAATGCGCAGTTTGTTCTAGTTGACCAAGAATGTGCTATCCCTGTTCCCCAGGGGTTGTCTGGGCACAGCC
>CAZMUJ010000071.1:0-83282 GCA_964569605.1 uncultured Acidobacteriota bacterium | reverse complement strand
GAATTCCTAAGGCGGGAAGCACCGTGCCAATCTTGAACCAGAATCCCTGGTGGGGGACTTTTAAAAGTTCGCAGAGGGCCAATCCAGAGATTAACATGAGAATCATAATTGTACTTAGTGGCATGGCTGCAATACCCAAGTCGAAGAGGATCCTACCAGTGGCAGCGGGGAACCAGCTACCTTCAAACAGCGGTGCCATTACTCTGGCAACAGAGGCCGGACCATCAGGGCGTTCAAGAGAACCATGAATGACGTTAGCAGTGGTTATTACAACCAGAGAACTCACGACTGCAAAAGGTAAGAGCATTCCCCAAATTAGATCGAATCGGGCAAGGCCAAGATGATGTTTCCCCCAGCTACGGGCACGAAGGGTAATAGGAAATAAAAAGGTCATGTTGATGCCCACAGCACATCCCAAAGCTCCCAAAACCATAGTACGATCTTCAGGTGAGCTGGGCAGCTTGTTTGGGATTAATCCTGCCAGTAAATCAGACCAACGGATTCCAGTTTTCCATGCTATTAGAGCAAAGCAGATAACAATAAACAGTACGATTATCTTGAGAGTTGACTCATAAATCCTGACGCCTGTTCGGCGTGGGCTTGCATAAGTCCAAGTCAGGGGAATGCTAACCACAAGGATTAGAAAACCGATCCCCCATTTGATAGCGGTCGACTCATTAACTCCGTCTGTCCAACCTGCTGTTTCTCCTACATCAAATAGACAAGCGGTTGCTGCAGCAAACTGGTTCATACACCAAAAAACTGAGGTAACGATAGCAGCTAAGGCCCAAGAAAAGGCTAGAAAAGGATTGACATGTTTTTCCATGGCGCGGTAGATAGATGTTTCTCTAAAGAGCGTGGGATGCGCGATAGCCGCAAACATAACAACTCCCATTGCCATTCCCAGGATATTGACCCAAAGCATCTCGTAACCGAATTTCCAGCCCAGGTAAAAAGAAGATCTGGCGGTACTGGCTCCCAGAGTGAGCGCTCCCTGGATCCAACCCGGTCCTGAAAGCCGAGTATAGCCAAAAAGCCGTCCAGGCAAGGATCTGGAGTTAACCTCTTTGAGGTGATCAAGTTCCGTTTGAGTTCTGCTATGTTTTGTCATTAAAGCCACCGTTTCTTAATGTGAAGCAGAATTGACACAAATCTACTTTACTAGAATATATATAGAAGTTTTTAATTAACCCATTCAACAAATAGAGAAGAAAAAATTGAACAAATCATTGGGGACAAGATTAACTCTTCGCATCAGGACCTATTTAACAAGTCGATTGAAACACACCCTCTACACACAAGGGTTGAGCCCCATGACCGGTGTAGAAATCCAGCCGAGAGGGCTGGATCAAGCCATGGGGCTTCAGTAAGCCTAATCCGCGATTTAGACTGCCTGTTGATTCCAGTCTACAGATTATTCACGGCTTTGGAAAGAGAGAGGTTACATCAGGTTTGGCGGCTCCAAAAAGCACTGCTTTTACTGTGTTTTCTATCCCGTCCCTTCCTTTTTTTTTCAACGGCTCGACGACTTCAGTGCCAAAAGTACCAAAAGGTTCTTTTTTCTCTCTATCCACCCCCGGAATAGACCGACCACCAAAGAGAGGACCAAGGAACGGTCACCATGGGTTCCTTGCCCGATTTTTTCCCGGTATAATCCCTTACAACCGTGATAATAAGCGGCCATTCGTTGGTTTTGAACACCTCAGGATGATGGTTATGGCAGAGTATTTGGTGGCGGCGCTGTACAAATTCGTCCGTCTGCCCGACTTCTATACGCTCAAGCCGAAAATTCTCGCCTGCTGCGCTGAGGCGCAGGTGAATGGCACCCTCATTCTGGCCGAGGAAGGGATTAACGGGACCGTGTCTGGACCGCCCGCCGGCGTGCACGCACTCCTCGCCCTCCTTCGGGAGGATCCCCGACTCGCGGATCTTGTCCACAAAGAATCAACTGCCAGCGAAGCACCGTTTAATCGGATGAAGGTTCACTTTAAGAAAGAGATCGTCACCATGGGGGTTCCTGGGATCGATCCCAGCCAGCGCGCCGGCACCTATGTGAAGCCCAAGGATTGGAATGCCCTGATTTCCGATCCTGACGTGGCGGTGGTCGATACTCGGAACCTCCATGAGGTCGCCATTGGTACCTTCGCCGGCGCGACCGACCCTCAGACCACCAATTTTCGAGAGTTCCCGGCCTGGGTTCAAAACGAAAAGGAAACCCTACAAGAGAAGACCAAGGTGGCCATGTTTTGTACCGGCGGAATCCGGTGTGAGAAGGCCACATCCCTTCTGCTCCAGGAAGGGTTCGAAGAGGTGTACCACCTCGAGGGGGGCATCCTTAAATATCTTGAAGAAATCCCCGAAGAAGATAGCCTATGGGAAGGGCAGTGCTTCGTCTTCGACCAACGGGTCAGCGTAGGCCACGGATTGGCCGAAGGCGATTATGACATGTGCCATGGCTGCCGGCATCCGTTGACCGAAGAGGAAAAACTCCGGCCCGAGTATCTGCCGGGGGTGGCCTGTCATCGGTGCGATGCGCAGACCACCGATGAACAAAAAGCCCGCTTTGCCGAGCGCCACAAGCAAATGGAACTCGCCGCAAACCGCGGGGAAATTCACCTGGGGGTTTCCCGGCCACCGATCCACAAGAATCAGACGCCAATTCTCGATGACTGACCCGTTTCCGATCCTCTACTCTTTTCGTCGGTGCCCCTATGCCATTCGAGCGCGTATGGCACTTCGAGCCAGTGGCCAGACCTGCGTGTTGCGAGAAGTGGTTCTCCGGAACAAACCGGCCGAGATGCTCGAAATTTCGCCCAAGGGCACAGTGCCGGTGCTTCATTTTGCCGATGGCACCGTCATCGATGAGAGCCTCGACATGATGTTACTTAACCGCCTCCTGGTGATCTTTAGGGACTCCCTCGCCTTGGCGGTACATCACCCCCAGGTTAAATTGGGCTTCGGCTAGACCTTGCTCCGCAGCCTTCCGCCACCACCTAGCTGCTTCTGAATAATCTCTGGGGACTCCTTTGCCGAAGTAGTACATTTCCCCTAATAACATTTGGGCTATGGCATTACCTTGTTGAGCAAGAGGGAGCATTTGCTCAACGTCACTTTGGGCATAACTTCCTGCCTCAAGAAACTCGAGTGTTAGAGCGAAAGCGCCGGCGCAGAGGAGACCGATGACTAGGAAGAAAAACAGCTTGTGCAGAATGGCCATTAGCGATCCTTAAGCAAACATTAGGAAATTTGAAGTTACTAATAATGCTAGCAGCCAGAAAAGTGAAGGACAAACCAAGCTCACGTGGGACAAAGCATAGCCCTCGCGCACGCACGCGGCGCTCATTTACCCCTAGCCAATACATCTATTCTCTGCTCATTCTCTGCCTCATCGGAGACGAAACGCCACATCCTCATGCCCTGCATAGTAGCGTACCTAGCTATGTATGTTTTCCCCAATGGTGGATCACCTCTAAAAATATTTTCTGCCCCTAAAAAAATGTTGCCCTTAAAAAAAAATCACCCCTCTATAAAAACTGAGGGTGCCCCTCTCGCTTCTCTGTCAATAAATATATGGGCGCATCGAACGGCGCCCCAGTTTGAGGGGGGATGGGGGCCATGGGGCAAGCCATGGGGCAAAATACCGTTAACTAGGGTTCCCTGGGGGTCCCAAGAAGACCGTAAATCAAGGAGCAGCAAGGCACAGCTTCTGTTTAGTCAGGCTGTAAGCTTTCAGGGCTGTTGCCTTGGGATTTCTGTCTAAAGAATTTCTCAGGAGGGACACTGCTATAATATTCGCAGTGATTAATTGCTACAGGAAGCTATCTATTCGTATCCTCTTCACTAGCGCACTATCTGTTGGGGTTTTGGCCCAAAAGCCGCTCGAAAATTCACAGGATTTTAAAATTGGAGTTGCTGTTAACCAAGTTTTCCTCTCAGTCACTGCGCGTGCCACAGGCGGTGGATTTTTCAAGAACTTAACACGGAAAGACTTCCAGGTTCTGGAAGATGGAATCGAACAGAAAGTTGTCAATTTTAGTCAAGAGGCAGTGCCAGTAAGCGTTGTATTATTAATCGATGCAAGTGGAAGCACACGATTTTCACAGTTGGCGATTCGAAAAGCTGCGTTGCGTTTTGCAGAAAGCCTCACCAAGGAAGATCGAATTGCTATTATCACTTTCAATGATGCCCCAAGACTAATTCTCGATTGGACCAATAGCTTGGAGAAAGTTCGTTATGCTATTGAAACGATTTATGCTAAGGGACCAACGGTTATGAATGACGCCTTGTACGTGGTATTTGACGATCTACTCAAGCATGTCAAAGGCAAGCAAGCAGTCATGATGCTAACTGATGGGGTTGATAATCGTAGTATGGTTAGGCTCGAAGATTCTATCGAGCTAGCCATGCGTTCGGACGCCATCGTCTATACAGCATCCAAGCTAGATGAATACTGGGGAATGGCAATTCAAGCGCGCAAGAAAATTCGTGCTCATGGGCAACTCGTACCCAACGAACTGACTGATTCGTATATTATGAAAGCTCGCAATGGAATCCAACGTCTTGCCACTCTGACAGGTGGACGAGTGTTGGACGCAAGGGCCTTTAGTAGTTTGACAGAGGTTTATGAAACCGTTGCCGAGGAACTAAAAAACCAGTATTACCTTTCCTATATTCCGACCAATCAGAGAAAAGATGGCTCTTGGCGAAAGCTAGAAGTTAAAAGCCTCCGCCTGGGAGTCGTAGTCAAAACTAGGAGTGGGTATTATGCTGATCTGAGCCAAGGCCGATAAAGCTTTTGAGGTTTTTCTTTGACAACAGGCTGCTATCTCAGTAAGCTGTTCTGCCAAAAATAGGACTAGATCAGTACAGTATAGATAATGTTTAGGGTAAGCAAAGAAACCGATTACGGAATACTTCTGCTCGCTTTGATGGCAAAAGACCCTGCCTTTGCTAGGGTCAGCGCTAGGGAGCTTGCAAACGAGAGCGGAGTTCCTTTTCCTATGGTCAGCAAGATACTAAAGCAGCTGGCTCGAGGGGGGCTGCTGTGTTCACAACGAGGGCCCAAGGGAGGATATTCGTTAACTCGTCAGGCTAAACGAATTTCGGTGGCAGATGTAGTAACAGCACTAGAAGGTCCTCTTTCAATTACCGAGTGTATAGGGCACCCAGGGGACTGTCGTCAAGAACCCAACTGCGGAGTTCGGGGCAATTGGATGGTGATCAACAAGGTTCTGCTAGAGGCTTTATCCAGTGTGTCTCTGGTGGAGATGACACGACCTATTTATAGCCATCAACTGGTCCCATTACAGGCCCTGAAAAACAAGGACGGGGTCTCATATTCCTAAAAAGGAGAAAATATGTCATCGGAAACCCAGGAACTCCAAAAGCTTGCAAACCAGGAATATAAATACGGGTTTTTTACAGAAGTAGAAACAGATACAGTTCCGGCCGGTCTCAATGAAGACGTAGTTCGTCTTATTTCTGGCAAGAAAAAGGAGCCCGAGTTTCTTTTGGACTGGCGTTTAAAGGCTTATCGTCACTGGCTCCGAATGGAAGAGCCTCGCTGGGCCTTTCTGAACTATCCATCTATTGACTACCAGGACATGGTTTATTATTCGGCGCCCAAAAGCCAGAATGATGGCCCAAAAAGCCTGGAAGAAGTTGACCCGGAATTACTTGAAACCTATAACAAGCTCGGAATCCCTCTTCAGGAGCAGGGAATTCTAGCTGGAGTTGCTGTTGACGCCGTATTTGATAGTGTCTCAGTGGCCACAACTTTTAAGGATAAACTTAGTGAACTCGGAATCATCTTTTGCTCCTTTAGCGAAGCGGTTCAGAGCCATCCTGGGTTAATTGAGAAATATTTGGGCTCTGTGGTTCCTTACACTGATAATTTCTTCGCGGCTCTTAATGCCGCTGTTTTTTCCGACGGCTCATTTTGTTACATTCCGCCTGGAGTGCGTTGCCCCATGGAGCTTTCTACATATTTTCGAATCAATGCAGCCAAGACAGGCCAGTTTGAGAGAACACTGATCATTGCTGAGCCCAACAGCTACGTTAGTTACCTAGAAGGGTGTACTGCACCAATGAGAGATGAAAACCAGCTTCACGCAGCAGTAGTTGAGCTGGTTGCACACGATGACGCCAATATCAAGTATTCGACCATCCAGAACTGGTACCCAGGAGACGATGAAGGTCGTGGAGGAATCTACAACTTTGTGACAAAAAGGGGTAAATGCAAAGGCCGTAACTCTAGAATCTCCTGGACTCAAGTAGAAACTGGATCAGCAATTACTTGGAAATATCCTAGCTGTATACTCCAAGGGGATAATTCGGTAGGGGAGTTTTACTCGGTTGCCCTTACAAAGGCACGGCAACAGGCTGATACTGGAACAAAAATGGTCCACATTGGCAAAAACACCAGAAGCAATATTGTCTCTAAGGGAATTTCAGCAGGGCACGGCCAAAACACATATAGAGGTTTAGTAAAAATTGGCCAAAGAGCGACTAATGCTCGCAACTACACCCAGTGCGACTCAATGTTGCTAGGCGATGAGTGTGGTGCCCACACATTTCCGTACATTGAAGTGAAAAACAGCAGTGCCCAAATGGAGCATGAAGCGTCCACCTCCAAGATTGGAGAAGACCAGATTTTTTACTGTCAGCAGCGGGGCCTTTCGGCAGAGGATGCCGTATCCATGATAGTGAATGGTTTCTGCAAGGAAGTATTCAAGGAGCTTCCCATGGAATTTGCTGTTGAGGCGCGGAAGCTCCTGAGCGTAAGCCTAGAGGGCAGTGTCGGCTGAGGCGGTTGTTCAACCTCCTAAGCTATTGTCGTGAGATTTTAACTCAACTAACCTCTGGGCAATCAAAGTGGTTGAGGGACAACTAAGGAAAAGAAATGTTAGATATAAAAGATTTACATGTAAGCATCGAAGGCAAGAAAATTCTGCAGGGAATTAATTTAAAAATCAATGATGGAGAGATTCATTCTATTATGGGCCCTAATGGTTCAGGCAAGAGCACTCTCGCACAAGTACTTGCTGGCCGTGATACCTATCAGGTAACCGGTGGGGAAGTCTGGTTTAGAGGAAAGAACCTTCTCGAAATGGACCCTGAAGAGAGAGCCTGTGAGGGTGTTTTCATGGCTTTCCAGTATCCAATTGAGATCCCTGGAGTTAGCAATACCTATTTTCTAAAATCAGCTCTTAATGCAATTCTTGCTAGCCGGGACAAGGAAGAAGTGGATGCTGCCGATTTTCTCCAGCTGATAAGAGAGAAAATGGAACTTCTGGAAATGGACGACGAGCTACTTAACAGACCGGTCAATGAAGGTTTTTCTGGTGGAGAAAAGAAGCGAAATGAAATTTTTCAGATGGCTGTTTTAGAGCCGTCTCTTGCTATTTTGGATGAAACTGATTCGGGTTTGGACATCGATGCTCTGAAAATTGTGGCAAAAGGTGTCAATACGCTTCGTTCGAAAAAACGAGCTTTTATGATAGTGACACATTACCAGCGGATGCTTGACTACATTGTTCCTGATTATGTTCATGTTCTTTACCAAGGTCGAATAGTTAAAAGCGGCAGCAAGGAATTAGCCCGTTCCCTGGAAGATAAAGGTTATGCATGGCTAAAGAAATCCACACCGCAAGCTGTTGTTAATTAAGGAAATCAACTAAATGACCGCTAGAAACATGAGTCTTTATCAGCAGAGTTTCGAATCAGTTCAACGGAACGGAACGAAAGATCCCCGTTGGTTCCAAGAGTCTCGTTCAGCTGGTATGGAGAATTTTATTCGGCAGGGATTTCCAGGGCGCAAAGATGAAGAGTGGAAGTTCTCGGATTTTCGTACCTTGGCCAGGACGGAATTCGGGCTTTCAGTAGAAGAGGGTCTTTCTTTTAGTTCTGACGAGTTCAATCAATTACAATTTACTGACTTAAACTGTCCCCGACTAGTTTTGTTCAACGGAACTTTGTGCCCGGAACTCTGCAGCTTACCAGAGGTTGACGGTGTGACGGTCAAAACTTTGACTGCGGCTCTTCACGACTCTCCAGATTTCCTTAAAGAACACCTGGGTCAATATGCTGCAATAAATCAGAATCCTTTTACGGCATTGAATTCCGCATTTTGCAAAGATGGCTTTGTCGTTCATGTTAATCAGGATACGGTAGTAGAGTCACCTTTATATCTTATTCACGTAACCACCAATTCAAGCCGGCCGATTAGGACCCATTTGCGCAATCTTGTCGTGTTAGGGGAGAGTAGTGAGCTTACGCTTGTTGAGGGGTACCTGGGCACAGGCGATAACATCACTTTCACCAACCCGGTGACCGAAGTGGTGGTTGGCGCTAATTCGACGGTTCATCACTATCGTCTTCAAAACGAAAGCAGGAACGGTTATCACGTGAGTTGTAATGAAGTCTATCAATCCCAGGACAGCCAATATAGGACGCTTTCTATTGACCTTGGTAGCCAGCTGGCACGCAATGATTTCCGGTGTGTGTTAGATGGAGAAGGTAGCCTGGCTGGTATTGACGGGCTGTATCTTCTCAAAGAGCGCCAACACCTTGACAACTATACGACCCTGGAACACAGGAAGTCTCATTGCGATAGTCGAGAGTTGTTCAAGGGTGTTCTGGACGAAAAAGCCCGTGGCGGTTTCCGGGGTCGAATCATTGTGCACGAAGATGCCCAGAAAACAGATTCAAAGCAAACCAATAAAAATTTGTTGTTGTCTGACGATTCTCTCGCCAACACCAAACCCCAACTAGAAATCTACGCAGATGATGTGAAGTGTACGCATGGGGCAACTATTGGACAACTTGATTCAGAAGCCATGTTTTATCTTCGCTCAAGAGGAATTCCAGAGGTGGCAGCACGTAACATGCTTATCTATGGTTTTGCTGGAGAAGTTATTAACAGAGTCAAGATAGATTCTCTCCGAGGTCAACTAGTCAAGTATCTAAAAAAATGGCTTCCGAAGGATGAGATAATCCAAGGGGTCTCCGAAGGATGACACGCTCACAAACAGGATTCCCTAAGGGTCAAGAAAAGTCGGGCCTTTTCAATGTTGAGAAGATTCGAGCTGATTTTCCAATCCTTAACCGAAAAGTCCAAGGGAATTCTCTTGTTTATTTGGACAGTGCCGCTACTTCCCAGAAACCTATACAAGTTATCCAGGCCTTACAGGATTACTATCAAACATGCAATGCGAATGTTCATCGCGGTGTCCACACACTTAGCCAGGAAGCGACCAATCTTTATGAGGCTTCTCGAGAAAAGACCCAGGCTTTCATAAATGCGGAGAGATCAGAAGAAATTATTTTTGTGCGCAGCACTACAGAGGCGCTTAATCTGCTAGCCCATAGTTATGTTATGGAGTTACTTGAGCCTGGTGACGAGATTGCTGTTTCTGAAATGGAACATCACTCGAACATTGTCCCTTGGCAACTAATCTGCCAAAAACGATCAGCTCGCTTGGCGGTGGTCCCGATTACCGATACGGGCGAGATAGACTTACAAGAACTGGACCAGATCTTAAAACGACAACCCAAAATCCTTACTCTCGCCCATGTATCCAATGCATTGGGAACCGTCAACCCAGTGAAAGAGATTGTAAAAATGGCTCACGCCAGGGGAGTAAAAGTCTGCATCGATGGAGCTCAAGGGATTCCGCATCTCCCTGTAGATGTTCAAGACATGGGATGCGATTTCTACTGCTTTTCAGGACACAAAGCCTTTGGTCCGACAGGGGTCGGTATTCTTTACGGACGACTTGAGGTTTTGGAAAAGCTTTCACCTTATCAAGGTGGCGGTGAGATGATTCTTTCAGTTACCTTTGAAAAGAGCACCTACAATGAATTGCCTTTTCGGTTAGAGGCTGGAACTCCCAATATAGCTGGAGTCATCGGTCTAGGCGCTTCAGTAGACTACTTAAATCAGCTGGATTTCTCGGCGCTGGCAGCTTACGAGGATACTCTGCTTGAGTACGCCACAGTTCAACTTCTGGGGATTGAGGGATTGAGAGTTATCGGGAACGCCAGCTCTAAAGTAGGAGTGCTGTCCTTTGTAATGGACAACGTTCACCCCCACGATATTGGTACCATTCTGGACCAAAAAGGAATCGCTATCCGCACAGGACATCATTGTGCTCAGCCTGTCATGGATCGTTTTAAAATTCCGGCAACTGCTAGAGCATCCATTGCTTTCTACAATACAAAAGAAGAAATTGACAAGCTTTGTGAGGCCTTGCAAGAAGTGTATAGGATATTTAACTAATGCCTGACCTAACCGAGCTGTATCAGGAGGTTATTTTAGATCACAACCGTAGCCCCCGCAACTTTGGGAAACTTAACTTCTTTAACCACAAATCATTGGGGCATAATCCTCTTTGTGGGGATAAAATCAAACTATATCTTCAGATAGAAGCTGCCAAAATTGTTGATATTGGTTTCCAGGGCGCAGGTTGTGCGATTTCACAAGCCTCTGCTTCCATTATGACAGAGATTTTGAAAGGGATGAGCCTCAAAGAATTCGAGACATTGTTTGGGCACTTCCATTCGCTGGTAACGGGCCAA
Source organism: uncultured Acidobacteriota bacterium (assembly GCA_964569605.1). Classification (GTDB taxonomy): domain Bacteria; phylum Acidobacteriota; class UBA6911; order RPQK01; family CBDAPI01; genus CBDAPI01. The sequence continues at coordinate 72,704 of CAZMUJ010000071.1, read as the reverse complement.
TCAGTTGAAATTGTGCAAGAAGACCTGGGAAAGTTAGTTGTTTTCAGTGGGGTTAGTAAGTATCCGCTAAGAGTCAAATGTGCCACTTTGCCCTGGCATACCTTAAAGGCAGCATTAAAGCAGGATAAAGAAACCACAACGGAGTGATCAATGGAAAATTCTGACGTTGAGCAAATTGAAACGGCCGAATCTGGTAAAAATTCCGAGACGGATGAAAAGAGGCAAGAGGAGGCAGTTATAGCAGCCCTCAAGACTGTCTATGATCCCGAAATTCCTGTTGACATTTACGAGCTAGGATTGATTTATAAGTTAGGGGTTGATGCAGGAAATGTTGAAATCCAGATGACCTTGACGTCACCCGCTTGCCCTGTTGCCGGAACTCTTCCCGGGGATGTTGAGAGTCGGGTTCGAGAGGTGGAAGGCGTTACCGATGTTTTAGTCGATCTAGTATGGGACCCACCATGGGGCATGGAAAAGATGTCGGAAGCTGCTCGACTCCAGTTGGGCTTTGATCTTTGAGCGACGAACACGGTTGAGTTGTCCGTTGACATTCAATTCAGGGTCCTCTTTTTAAGAAAGCTAAATAGATTTTACCCTTTTTGCATCAATTACTTGTCCCTATTACTTGGGGAAAATTCACAAGATTCATATAGGCTTTGGTTTGGTCTAACTGAGAAGTGCTTTTATGGGAAAAAAAAACACAAAGCTTAACCTGCCGGGGCGTATCCCCCCAAACGTGAAGAAAATTAATTTGGACGGCCGAAAAATCTTTCTTGTCCCAACCGCCCACATCTCAAAACAAAGCATAGAAGACGTAAGGCAAACTATATTAGCTACAAGCCCAAATGTAGTGTGCGTGGAATTGTGTGAGTCTAGATACCGAAACATCATGGATCAAGAAAGATGGAAGAACACAAACATCGTGAAAATTATACGCCAAGGCAAAGCCATGCTTCTGCTGGCCTCGCTGGTCATGGTCTCCTTTCAAAAGCGGTTGGGAGAGCGAATTGGGGTGAAGCCAGGAGCTGAAATGCTAGAAGCAATCCGGGCTGCAAGTGAGGTGGGAGCGGAATTGATTTTGGTTGATCGTGATATTCAGATAACTTTAAAAAGAACCTGGCGCCGACTGCGGTTTTGGGACCGGATTAGGATTCTTTTTCAGCTTCTGTCTAGTCTTTTTGATATTGAGGAAATTGATGAAGAAATGGTCGAGAAAATGAAAGAAGAGGAAAAACTTGGAGACATTCTAAAATTTCTTGCAGATGAATGTCCTAATTTGAAAGAGACCTTAATTGACGAAAGAGATATTTATCTAGCCCAGGAAGTTAGGCAAAAGGCTGGCAACCGAACTGTTGCTGTTGTAGGAGCAGGACATGTGCCTGGAATTTTGGCTAACATTGAGTGCAAAAAAAAATTGGCGCCCCTTCTGAAAGTGCCTTCACCAGGACGCTTGTCTAAGGTTTTTAGGTGGGTAGTTCCAGGTTTTGTCTTGATGCTTTTTGCTTATGGATTTAGCCAAGGGGACATGCAACAATCACTCCAATCTATATATATATGGATTGCAGTTAATGGAACCCTTTCTGCGCTTGGTGCTGCTCTTTCCCTAGCTCATCCACTCACAATTTTGAGTGCATTCCTAGCGGCTCCTCTGACTAGCTTAAATCCCATGATTGCTGCTGGCTGGGTGGCGGGCCTGGTTCAATGTGTTGTGAAGAAACCGACGGTTAAAGATCTGGAGGAGCTTCCTGAAGCGATCGGATCAGTTCGGGGGTTCTGGAAAAATACTGCTGCCCGAGTGCTTTTAGTAGTAGTATTTTCCAACCTAGGAAGTGTTCTGGGCACGCTTGTTTCTGGTGGCTGGATTGCAGCTCGACTTTTTTGAAGGTTTGTGATCCAACCAAACTGACAAGAAATCAGAATTGTTGATAGTTTTTGGTACGGACTTAAACATCTTAGAAGCTCCCTTTAATTGTGACAGCACGGGAGAATGAAGTCAGTCGCCAGGTTGATAGCTCTATTACGGCAACTTGCAAGGTATAGTTGCCAGGGGGCGCCAATAATCTATTACTATAAATAATTCCCCGACCATTCCTGACCTCTCTAGCATCCATGCTAGTGCGTATAATTTCTCTGAGTCGAACCACTTCCTCACCTTTCTCGTCGATAAGAAGGCCCAAAATTCCAAGTTGTGTTTGGACCCCCCTGCCTACAGCGTCTCTAAAGGAGTAAGGATTTACTTTTAGTCTAAATGGCAGCCCTATCATTCCTTCTTCTGAAATCTGTCGCAACACATCCATGTCGGCTCCGAGTTCTCTAAACCTGACAGGAGTTTGGTTAGAAAAGGTGGTTTCACCGGAAGTATCAAAAAAAACTTGTAGCAATGAACGCTTGGCATCGAAATGTTGGGGCAGTTTTTTGAAGGCTGAAGCGATATGAAGATCTCTTCGCAGAGTGCGTACTTGAATTTGTTCAGGTATAGCTTGGCTTAAAACCTCAGGCCTGTAATAACCAATTTGGTACAAATTGCCAAAAAGATGATCATTAATCTCGGCCAGCGTGTAATCAAAGTCCAAAATTGTCTCGAACCCGCTGAAATTAAGACCCCCGGTTAGGGGAGCTAGCCGTTGAAATGCGTCAGTTTGTTCTTTGTTTCGATGTTGCCGAAAAGTACGTGATGATTTTTCCTGTGGATTGGGGGTGGGACCGATGTAGACTTGTGCTGAAGAAGGCACGCGGATTGTATATAGAGTGAAATCTTCTTCTAGGGCCCGCTGAGCGCTAAGTATAGCCTTGCTAGGGGTAGGGTCTAAACCATCAGAAATCACAATCACTGCTTTAGAGCTGTTGGTCGGAGCTACGTCAGAAATGATCTTAATAAGCCGGTCCAGAGAATCATAGATCGCGGTTTTCCCGAGATGCCGTCTAGCTTGACTGATTGCATTGAGAACGAGAGCCCGATCCAACGTAAAGGATTGAAAAGGAAGCAATTCTTCGGTGAATCCGAAAACGCCGATGCGAGTCCCGGAGGCGATATTATCCAGAAAAGTCTGTGCGGCAACAATTTCTTCAGTTCTAGTTGCAAAAGTACTTCCACTGACGTCGATAAGAAATGCTAGCCACAGATATTGGCTAGCCGTGGACTGTTTTCGCGGTTTTTTAAAGGTTTCTATCTCTATCCTTTTACCATTATCTTCAACGAGGAAGTCGTTCTTGGAAAGGGAATTTATGAATTTCCCCTTGTCGTTTGTCACGGTAAATCTGAGAGAGACTAGATTGACGTCTACACGAAAGGGTGAAGGCTCATCGGGGGGCTCAGGATTTTGTTGAGTCATTCCCAAAAGACTGCCCAGCATTAGCCAGGTGGAAATAGCAATCAGACCTATTCGGGGATTCTGTTCTTTTTCAAGATTCCGTTGCCATCTCACGGCGAAATCCCTATTAAACTAAAGAATTCTGACCTAGATCTTGAGTCATTTCGAAATCGGCCCAGCATTGCGGATGTAATCATTTGGGTGTTCTGTTTCTCTACCCCTCTCATCATCATACAAAGGTGTTGGCCCTCGATTACTACGGCAACCCCCTTGGGATCAATCGCATTTGTGATGGTTTCCGCAATCTGCTGGGTTAGGCGCTCCTGAACCTGAAGCCGCCGGGAAAAAGTTTCAACAATTCGAGGTATTTTGCTCAAGCCGATAACGTATTTGTTGGGGAGATAGCCTACATGGCAACGCCCAAAAAAAGGCAGTAAATGGTGTTCGCAAAGACTATACATTTCTATATTCTTGACGATTACCATTTCGTCGTAATCAACTTTGAACAGAGCGTTGTTAAGAAGCTTCCCTAGATCCACTTTGTGGCCGCTACTGAGAAAGCGGAACACTTCCTCAACTCGTTGGGGCGTTTTGAGGAGCCCTTCTCTCTGGGGATCTTCACCGATGTCAATTAGGATTTTCTTGATTTCTTCTTTCACAAATGTCTCCGACTTCTTATTAAGTTTGTAATTTTTTGAACAACTATTTTACAGAATACTAATTGGATTTCTTTCGAAGCACCAGAACTCTTGGCCAACCGGAATGATCGATCTGAACACTATGTATTGCCCAGTTGGTAGCAAGAGCGAGGGATGCTATTTCCTTTAGATTGTCGTGTCCCAATTCCAGTATCAGGTATCCATTATGGTGCAACCATTCTTGGGATTTTTTAAAAATCGATCTATAAAGACCCAATCCCCCGGTTTGATCGAACAAGGCTTCATGTGGTTCATATTTAAGAACCGAGAGATCTGCTTCCTTCACAGACTTTCGGTTCAGGTAAGGGGGGTTGGAAATAATTAGGTGAAATTTTTGAGTTGTGATGTAAGCGTGACACTCGACGCAAAGTAGTTTTACTTTGTGGGAGACATTATGCCGCCGGCAGTTTTCTGCAGCTATTCCGAGAGCAACTGGACTAGGCTCTAAAGCCTTTATTTGCATTTGAGGATGCTCACAGGCAAGTGAGATCGCAATGCAACCTGAGCCGGTTCCGATGTCTAGAACTGATATAATATTGTCTCCTAGCTGGGGGCATAGTCGGAGAGCCTCGCTTACAAGCAGCTCTGTCTCTGGACGCGGAATTAACACTCCCGGCTTGACTCGAAATTTGCGAGAGTAGAACTCCTGTTCGCCTGACATATACTGGATTGGAAAGTGGTTTTGACGCAGTAGAATCAGTTGGTTGTACAGCTGTTCTTGTAAGGCAGTGAGCCTTGAACCCCAAGAGGTTGCAATCCACATTTGACTTTCCTTTAGTACCAATCCAAGAATGAATAGGGCATCTGCTCTTGGAGAGCGCAGGCCATGGGAACCCAGCTCGTTACATCCTAATTGAATTGCTTCGCGAACGGTCAAGAGGTATCTACTGCTTTAAGAGCTTCTTCTTGGTCATGACTGGCCAGTGTCTCAATGATTTCGTCTAGATCTCCTGCAAGTATTTGCTCAAGCCGATGGAGAGTGAGGCTAATTCTGTGCTCAGTCACACGGTTTTGTGGGAAATTGTAGGTTCTGATTTTTTCGCTGCGGTCTCCACTTCCAACCAGGGCTTTACGGTTTTCAGCAATCTCCTGCTGTTGTTTTGCACTGGCCTTTTCATAGAGTCGGGAGCGCAAGACTTTCATTGCCCTGGATTTGTTTTTATGCCAGGATTTCTCATCCTGGCATGTTACAACTTCTCCACTGGGTAAGTGAGTAATTCGAATTGCCGAGTATGTCGTATTAACAGACTGACCTCCTGGTCCAGAGGAGCAGAAAGTGTCTATTTTGAGGTCGTTTTGATCTATGGCCACTTCTAACTCATCTGCTTCTGGTAAAACTGCGACGGTTACCGCAGAGGTATGCACCCGGCCTTGTGTCTCGGTTTCAGGGATCCGTTGAACCCGGTGGACTCCACTCTCGAATTTCAGCCTACTGAAAACACCCTTGCCTTCAATGGAGGCAATGCTCTCTTTAAGGCCTCCAACCGAAGAATAATTTGCTGTAACCAGATCTATCTTCCAGCCTTTTGACTCTGCATAGCGAGTATACATCCTAAGCACTTCTTGTGCGAAGAGGGTGGCTTCGGCTCCCCCAGTGCCAGCCCGAATCTCTAGAATAGCGTTCTTCTTGTCATTAACGTCTTGAGGGATTAGAAACTTTTTGAGCTTGACCTCAGAAGCATTTGCATCTCTTTTAAGTTGGGTTAGCTCTTCTCGGGCTAGCTCTAGAATTTCAGGATCAGAACCGTCGTTAAATAGTGACTCTGTGTCAGCAGTCTGTTCCAATAAAGACAGGTAGTATCGGTATTCTTCGACGATTCCGTGGAGTTCAAAGTGCTCACGCGCAGTGTCCCGATAGCGTTCCGGGGATTCCAGGATTTTCCGGTCAGTCAGCAGCCGAGAAAGCTCTTCATAGCGATCTTCGAGCTCTGCTAACCTTTCCAACATTTTCTTCTATCACCTTGTAAGATTCTCTATTTGTTTTAGAGACAATCCATCCGGTAAAAAATTTCAAATCTAGGGTCGGGTAAATCCAAAGGAGTATCTCAGCAAACACAAGTGTAACAAATCCAGTCTTTTCTAGTCGAATCCGACTTCCTTGACAAAGAGCCAAACTCACGGTATAAGAAATTTTAAATACAGCGAGGGTTTCTCCAAATCTTGTAAGAGTTCCCATTTCAAGGGTTGAGTCGAGGCCGTCTACCTTTTCGGTCTTACCATTATTGTTGGCCTTGAAGGAGGCCTTCAAGGAGGCCTATGCTGTAGAGGGTTTTGTATAAGGGAAGCCATGTTTCCCATGGAATCAAATATTTATGCATCTAAAAAGGAATTAATGGAATCCACAAAAAAACAGTCCGTACCTGGAATACCGAAAATTATCGAAGATGTTAATCTTGACGCTGAAGCTTTAGCCGCTGCTTATCAAACGAGCTTTCAGAAAATTGCAGAAGGCGAACTCGTTAAGGGGAAAGTACTTAAAATCACTGGAAACGGAGTGATTGTTGACGTCGGTTACAAATCTGAAGGCATCATATCTCTGGGCGAGTTTCGAAGTGAAGAAGGGACACTTGAAGTTCAGGAGGGTGACACCGTGGAGGTGTTGTTTCAGCATACTGAGGGCCGGGATGGATACGTTGTTCTTTCGCGTGAAAAAGCGCAGCGCATGAAAATCTGGGACACTATCGAAGAGGCCTATCAGGACCAGTCAATTGTAAAAGGTAGAGTAGTCGATCGCATCAAAGGAGGCCTGGCAGTTGATATAGGGGTAAGGGCTTTCTTGCCCGGTTCGCAAATTGATCTTCATCCTATCCGAAATCTAGATAGCTTTAAGGGCCAAGAACTCGAAATGAGGGTGATCAAAGTTAACAAAAAGCGAGGCAACATTGTTCTTTCGCGTAAGGCAGCGATGGAAGAAGAATACTTTAAGAAGAAAGAGGAAACACTCAAATCATTGGAAGAAGGACTGATTGTCTCGGCTGTGATCAAAAACATAACAGACTATGGTGCTTTCGCAGACCTTGGAGGTATTGATGGGTTGCTCCACATCACAGATATGTCCTGGGGTCGCGTTAATCACCCCTCTGATATCTTCAAGGTGGGAGATGAGGTCAATGTTAAGGTTCTCAAATTCAATCGACTTGAAGAAAAAGTTTCCCTTGGCTACAAACAATTATCTGATGACCCATGGCTCAGCGCTTCCCGTCGTTATCCTAAGGGATCTCGTGTAGAGACTCGGGTCGTAAGCTTGACCTACTATGGTGCATTTGTGGAACTAGAAGAAGGAGTGGAAGGATTAATCCACATTTCGGAGATGACTTGGAACAAACGTATCAAACATCCATCTCAACTCCTGGAGGTCGGCGAAAGTGCTGAGGCCGAAGTACTAGAGATCGACACAGAAGGCCGAAGGATCTCTCTAGGGCTTAAACAGACAGAACCAAATCCATGGGAAGCAATAGAAGCAAAATATGCCATCAATTCAATCGTAACAGGGCATGTGAGAAACCTCACAGATTTCGGAGCCTTTATTGAGGTAGAAGAAGGAGTTGATGGCCTTGTTCATGTTTCCGATTTGAGTTGGACCAAAAAAATCAGTCATCCGTCAGAAGTTTTAGAGAAAGGTGACGAAGTTAGTGCTGTTGTTCTCAATGTGGATGCTGAAAATCAGCGACTGTCCTTGGGGATTAAGCAAATGGAGCCGGACAATTGGGACACTTTTTTTTCCGAAAAGGAAGTTGGCAATGTGATTTCAGGAAAAATTGTTAGGTTGGCTAATTTTGGAGCCTTCGTTGAGTTGGAAGAGGGCATCGAAGGCTTATGTCATGTTTCTGAGCTCTCGCAGGATCACATAGATAACCCGGAAGAGCATTTCTCCGTTGGGCAAGAACTTGACTTTAAGATCATTAAGTTAAATCTTTTAGAGCGGAAGATTGGTTTATCTATTAAAGCTTTTGCCAACCCTGATCGCGAAGCAACAAACGAAACTTGGAATTATGAGGAAGAAGTTGGCCGGGCTTCTATGGGAGATATCGCAGGGGACCAATTAGGAGAACTTAAGAGAAAAGCTGCATTGGCAGAAAAAGAGGAGAGCAATGACAAAGGCTGAGCTTGTAGACGAGGTGTATAAAAATTCTGATCTAAACAAAAAGGATGCTGAAGTAATTGTTCAGACAGTTCTAAAAAGTATTGTCGATTCCCTTAAATCAGGTGAGAAAGTTGAACTGAGAGGGTTTGGAAGTTTTAGGCTTCGCAATAGGGGTCCCCGCCAAGGACGAAATCCAAAAACAGGTGAGAAAGTGTTTGTCCCAGCAAAACAAGTGCCTTATTTCAAACCAGGCAAAGAATTAAAACTTCTCATAAACTCCTGATAGAATTTCTGCACAAAGTGCGGTTCTAAGTTCGGTCCCCCAAATAGTATCTATTGAAACGCATTTGTAATTCAGTCAAACCGTCAAAACGAGCACATATGAACGCCTTTGTTGGGTTTTTGATTAGCGGTATGGGGTTATTAAGACCCTCCCTCAACAAGAATTCCTAATTGCTCTTGAAAAAAGCCTAAACTCCCTCATTTTTATTTTCGGTAAAGGTGCTTATATTACTGTCAAATAAGGACATTTCTCCTTGTGAGGCGCTAAAATTCTTTTTTTTGTAAAAACAATTTGCAAGGCAAGTGAAGGCATGGTAGCTTTACTTTTGTTTGGATCGAGGCTAGTAGGAAAGTCAATTTTCACAACCTGTTTAAAACCTGTGGAAATCTAGAGAAAGCTCTGGCTGGCATGCAGTGAGTGTCGGTCCTCTCCTGAGCAATGATATAAGTGCAATTTAGATCCTATAGGGTGAAGTGTGCATGCGGTTCTGGTCTGCTGTTCTTTCTGCAATAGAGGCAAGGGTTTCAAAACAAAACTTCGATATTTGGTTTAGGCCAACAGCTGTCGAGGAAGAAAATGAGGCAGAAAAGAAGTTAGTAGTGCGCGTCCCTAATGAATATTTTCGTTATTGGATCCGTGAAAACTATGCGAGTGTAATTGATGAAGCTATTAGGAGCATCGGACTAGGAAAGTGGACCTGGTCACTTATTGTAGCTAAGTCAGGCAAGATTTCTAATCGTAAAGTCAGCCCTCAAGCTACTTTGAATCTAATGGGTCCTTGTCCTCAGGCAGGCCAATGCAATCTTAACTCTAAGTACACGTTTGACCGTTTCGTCGTGGGTGCCAGTAATCAGTTTGCACATGCAGCGGCCCTAGCAGTAGCAGAACAACCTTCCAAAGCCTACAATCCACTGTTTCTTTATGGTGGTGTGGGTTTGGGCAAGACACATTTAATGCACGCAATTGGGCATTACCTAAAGATTCAGTCCCCAGAGGTTCGTCTCACCTATATGTCATCTGAGCGTTTTATGAATGATTTGATTAATTCAATCCGTTACGATAAGACCATTCAATTTCGTGAAAAGTATCGCAATATTGACGTTTTGTTAATGGATGATATTGAATTTCTTGCGGGGAAAGAGAGAACTCAAGAAGAGTTTTTCCATACCTTTAACGAACTTTACGATAACCAAAAACAGATTGTTATCTCCAGTGATTGTGCGCCTCGTCAGATCCCGACACTTGAGGAACGCCTGCACAGCCGTTTTGAATGGGGATTGATTGCAGATATTCAGCTGCCAGACCTCGAGACCAAAGTGGCAATTCTAAAGAAGAAAGCAGAACTGGAAGCAGTCAACCTTCCCGATGAGGTGGTTTTTTTTATCGCTCAGCATATTCGTTCCAACATTCGAGAACTGGAAGGGTCTCTAATTCGCCTGGTGGCATTCAGTAGCTTGACCGGAGAAAAGATAACCCTCGGCTTGGCCGAAAAAGTGCTTAAAAACATTGCAGACCAAAACGCTAGAATAACTACAGCAAAAGATGTCCAACGGGTGGTGGCGAACCATTTTTCCCTAAGTCCGACTGACCTGAGAACGAAGAATAATTCACGTCGAATTGCTGAGCCACGTCAAATTGCCATGTTTTTGACAAGAAAGCTAACCAAAGAATCCTTACCTCAGATTGGGAAAGCATTTGGGGGAAAACACCATACTACTGTGTTGCACTCGGTGAAGAAGATTGAACGACTTTCCAAAGAGGACACACGCATGAAGTTATTACTGGAAAGACTCAAGGAATTAATTCGATAATTATTCCGCTGTAGTCCATTTACGGCAAAATCCGAACGGGGGGAATGAGTAATGGAATTCTTGGTCCAAAAAGGTGAACTTTTAAAGGAGCTCCAGTACGTTCAAGGCGTAGTCGAGAAAAAAACTACCGTACCTATACTCTCGAATCTTCTTTTAGAAACAACCGGAAATGCACTTTCCATAACTGGAACAGATTTAGATGTCACGATACGTTGTGGTTGTCCGGCAGCGGTTAAAGTAGCCGGGGCAGTTACCCTCTCTGCTCGCAAGCTTTTTGACATAGTGCGACTTTTACCAGAATCGGAAATCCACTTCAAGATGGCTGGTGGAGATGACTGGGTGTCAATTACATGTGAGCGTTCCAGATTTAAGGTTGCCGTACTTTCAAAAGAAAATTTTCCGGATGTGCCGAAAGTGGATAGTGAGAGAATTGAGCTTCCTGCAGACTCGCTTCGTTATATGATTTCCCGTTGTGTGTTTGCAATTACTCAGGAGGAGTCCCGTTTTGCCCTTAACGGGTCCCTCATGATTCTAAAAGCAAACCAGATGACTTTAGTCACTACAGATGGACATAGACTGGCGCTTATTTCAGCCCCTGTGGAGCTTCCTGGGATTGAAGGTGAAGAGAAAAGCCTAATCCCCAGAAAGACGCTGGTTGAACTAGTAAAGCTAGCGGCTTCCGGGTATGACCTAATTCAATTTTCGAAAGACTCTAACCATTTGCTTTTTCAAGTTGGAGAACGGTTATTGATATCAAGGATTTTGAGTGGCCAATTTCCCAACTATGAAATGGTAGTTCCTGCTGACAATGACAAGCAAGTTCTCATTTCTGCAGGAGAATTGAGTGATACCCTCAGAAGAGTTTCAATCATGGCAGACGAGCAATCGCGAGCGATAAAACTAAATCTGAGTGAAGGCCAACTAGATGTGTCTTCTAATAATGCCGATCAAGGTGAGGCCAAGGAATCTTTGCCCGTCGATTTTGTGGGTGAAAACTTATCTATTTGCTTTAATGCAAGGTACTTATTGGACTTTTTATCGGTCCTTGATTCTGAAAAGGTTTCTCTGCATCTTAAAGACGGAGAAACGCAAGGGCTTTTCAGTCCGGTTGACGAGGAAGAGTACTCCTACCGGTACATCGTTATGCCAATGCAAATTTGAAATTTTCTACTTCTTTTTAAAAATCCAAAAGTCTTTACAGTTCAGTTGTTTAGTAGGAATTTTCTGAATAAGAATCGACTCTTTCCAGCCGGGGGTCTATGCTAAAATATAATACTCTTGAGGAAGGTTCTTTCATGAATGTTCCCTGCTCAAAAGGCAGCGTCAATACCAAAGGCAAGGATTGGACTTTATGAGTTCCTATACGGCCGAGAAAATTAAAGTTTTGGAAGGGTTGGAGGCCGTTCGTAAGCGTCCGGCAATGTATATAGGGTCAACATCGACGCCAGGCCTACATCACCTTGTCTATGAGGTGATCGATAACTCAGTTGATGAAGCTCTGGCTGGTCACTGTGACGAGATCAATGTCACAATTCACATCGACAATTCCATCACGGTTAAGGATAACGGTAGAGGCATTCCTGTGGATATGCATCCTGTCAAAAAAAAGCCTGCTGCTGAAGTAGTGATGACGACGTTACATGCAGGGGGTAAGTTCGATAACGATAGCTACCAAGTGTCGGGTGGACTACACGGCGTAGGGGTTTCTGTGGTTAACGCCCTGTCGGAGTCCTTGACGCTGGAAATCTGTCGAGATGGCAAGGTATACCATCAGGGATATAAGCAAGGGATTCCAGCTGATGAATTTCGCCAGACTGGGACGACTAAACGTCGAGGAACTGTTATTACTTTCCGTCCCGATCCCAGTATTTTTGAGGATTTAGATTTTAGTCACGACACGCTAGCTCAACGCATGAGAGAAATGGCTTTTCTGACCTCAGGATTGAAAATTACCATCGAAGATCTAAGATCGGGAGAAAATGAAGTGTTTTTCTATGAGGGCGGTGTCTTGGACTTTGTTCGTTATCTGAATCAAAATCGAACAGCCCTACACGAAAAACCTGGTTATATACGAGAAAAACGTCCTGACATAGAGGTCGAATTAGCATTCCAATACAACGACGGCTACAACGAAGTGCTCTATTCGTTTGTCAACACGATCAACACGGTTGAAGGTGGAACTCATCTGGTTGGTTTCAAGGCTGCCCTGACTCGAACTCTTAATGCTTATGCCGTTGAGCACAACCTATTTCGAGACATGAAGTCCAAACTTAGTGGAGAGGACGTTCGGGAAGGACTTGCCATGGTCATTAGTGTCAAGCTTTCCGATCCACAGTTTGAGGGCCAGACCAAAACTAAGCTTGGAAATAGTGAGGTCAAGGGTGCGGTAGAGAACATATGCAATGAGAATTTTTCTATTTTTCTCGAGCAGAATCCGGGGGTGGCCCGGAGAATTATTGGAAAAGCAGTCGATGCTGCCCGGGCTCGTGATGCTGCCCGTAAGGCGCGAGACCTAACACGCCGTAAAGGAGTCCTAGACAATCTTGCATTGCCCGGAAAGTTGGCAGATTGCCAGGAACGCGATCCAGCTCAGTCAGAGATTTTCATTGTCGAGGGGGATTCAGCAGGCGGTTCGGCAAAGCAAGGCCGTGATCGGAGGTTCCAAGCAATCTTGCCAATCAAGGGGAAAATACTAAATGTCGAAAAGGCCCGTTTTGACAAAATGTTAAGTAATGAAGAGATCACGACTATGATCTCGGCGATTGGAGCGGGCATAGGTTCGGAAGATTTTGACCTTGGTCGTCTCCGGTATCACAAAATTGTTCTTATGACGGATGCTGATATTGATGGAAGCCACATCCGAACACTGCTCTTGACTTTTTTCTTTAGGCAAATGACTGAGCTTGTAAAAGAGGGTCATATCTATATAGCTCAACCACCGTTATATAGAGTCAAAAAAGCCAGAAAAGAAACGTATCTAACCGATGAACGTGCATTGACTAAATTCCTGCTGAAAGAAACTGTTTCCGATTTTTCCTTTAGGGTCAAGAGGACAGGACAGCTTTATCAAGGGGAAAGTTTCCGTGACGCAATGAGGAATATCATGCGGTTTCAAGAAACATTTGACCGCTCGTCCAGAATTTTCGATCCGAATAGCTTAAGGAGTCTCCTGCATTTTTTTGATAAGCCAAGTATGAACGGATCTAGTCTAAGAAACTTTTTTCAAGATAGAAAACAAGTCACAAGGTTGGCCAGGGTACTTGATGAGGCGTCACCTGAGGTACATCTAGACCCGGAACACAATCTTTTTGAAGTCAGAACTGCTGATCAGAAAATAAGTTTAGAACTCCTAAGTTCAGCTGAATTTCAGACACTACTGAGCATGTGGAAAAAAGTCTCTTCCTACAGGGATTCTGGCTACACAGTTGAGGGGAATGGAGAAGTGATTGAAGTGGAAAGTTGGCGACAACTTGTAAAGCAAGTCCTGTCTGCGGGGAAAAAACAACTCTCCATTCAGCGTTATAAAGGTTTGGGAGAAATGAACCCGGACCAACTCTGGAAAACGACGATGGACCCTGCAACACGAACCCTTCTGCAGGTTCGTATTGAGGATGGGTTGAATGCTAACGATGTTTTTAACATTCTGATGGGAGATGCTGTAGAGCCGAGGCGAAACTTTATCGAGACCAACGCTCTATTGGTCAAGCATCTGGATATATAGTACTTTTTCTCCAGATTCTTCTGGGGTTGTTGAATGACTGAACCCAAAGCAAACGAATTACCGGTCAACATTGAAGACGAAATGCGTTCATCCTACTTGGATTACGCAATGTCCGTGATCATCGGAAGGGCCCTGCCTGACATAAGGGATGGTCTCAAGCCGGTGCATAGAAGAATTCTTTATTCTATGCAAGAGCTGTCTAATACATCTAACCGTGCTCACAAAAAATCGGCACGGATCGTTGGGGACGTGATTGGAAAATATCACCCTCACGGCGATTCTGCTGTCTACGAAACCATGGTCCGAATGGCACAGGGTTTTTCTATGCGAGAGATCCTTGTGGACGGTCAGGGAAATTTCGGCTCCATCGATGGAGATTCCCCGGCTGCCATGCGGTACACAGAAGTCCGAATGGCAAAAATTTCTGCCACGCTCATGGCTGACATTGACAAAAATACGGTCGACTTTGTTCCCAACTATGATGAATCTTTGAGTGAGCCGACTGTATTACCTGCGCGGTTTCCGAACCTCTTAGTTAATGGAACTTCTGGCATTGCTGTCGGTATGGCTACCAACATACCACCTCACAATTTAAGCGAAGTTGTAGATGCAGCGCTTCTTATGCTTGATAGGGACAATGTTTCTATGTCAGAAGTCCTTGATCTGATTCCCGGTCCTGATTTTCCTACCGGTGCTTTTATTTATGGCCGGCAAGGAATCCATAGTGCTTATCAGACGGGACGAGGAATTATTCACATGAGGGCCCGGACCGAATTTGAGCCACTAGGAAAGGATCGAGAATCAATAATTATTTACGAGCTTCCATATCAGGTAAATAAGGCTAGGTTGGTAGAAAAAATAGCTCAGCTTGTGAATCAAAAAAAGATCCAAGGTATCAGTGATTTGAGGGATGAAAGTGATCGTCGTGGCATGCGTGTGGTTATTGAATTAAAGCGAGGAGAACATCCTCAAATTGTCCTAAACTCTCTCTACAAAGCAACATCACTTCAGTCTTCCTTCGGCATTATTATGCTTGCCATTGTTGAAGGCCGCCCCAGAGTACTTTCCCTTATAGAAGTCATTAATCATTTCCTGCAACACAGAAAAAACGTTGTAAGGCGTCGCACGGCTTTTGAACTGGCCAAGGCGGAAAAACAAGCCCATCTTTTAGATGGTCTGCGGATTGCTCTCAGCCACCTTGACCAGATAATAGAACTCATACGAAAGGCCCAGGATCCAATCGAAGCAAAAAAGGAGCTCATCCAGAAGTTCAATTTAACTGAAGTCCAGGCAAAAGCTATCTTAGAGATGCGGTTACAACGGCTGACAGGACTAGAGCGAGAGAAGATTGAGCAGGAGTCCAGTCGCCTCCAAAAGACAATTTCCCAGCTTCGTAAGATTCTCGAAAAAGATTCAGCGCTCC
The DNA here is from genome assembly GCA_964569605.1 of uncultured Acidobacteriota bacterium. Taxonomy (GTDB): domain Bacteria; phylum Acidobacteriota; class UBA6911; order RPQK01; family CBDAPI01; genus CBDAPI01. Next base: position 57,373 of record CAZMUJ010000071.1, on the reverse strand, counting down.
GAGACGTTATTCGTGATGAATTAATAAAGATTAAAGATGATTTCAAGAGCCCTCGTCGAACTGAGATCGTGGATACACAAATTGATCTTTCCATGGAAGACTTGATTGCTGAAGAGCAAATGGTGATCACTGCCAGTCGTAACGGTTACATCAAACGAACTTCCTTGAAAACATACAAGAGCCAGCATCGTGGTGGAAAAGGACGTATTGGGATGTCCACGAGAACGGAGGAAGACAGTATCGCCGATCTCTTCGTTGCCTCGACTCACAGTTATATGCTTATCTTTACCATCCGCGGAAAGCTTCATTGGCTTAAGGCCTGGAAGATTCCCGAAGTTGGGACAACAGGAAAAGGAAAACCGATCGTTAATCTGATTGATATTGATCCCGATGATCGAGTTGCCGATATATTGAATGTCCATGATTTTGAAGGTCCGTTGCAAGTGGTAACAGCTTCTCTCAAAGGTTATGTAAAGAAAACTCCATTGAAGGCTTATTCTCACCCTCGTTCTTCCGGGATTATTGCCTGTGGGGTCGATAAGGGAGATGAAGTCATGAGTGTTGCTCTTGCTGAAGATGAGCGGGATATTATGCTGTTTTCTGAGAAGGGAAAGGCCATCCGATTTAATTCAGAACAGGTTCGAACCATGGGTCGCACGGCTCGAGGTGTCCGAGGGATCAGACTTCGACAGGGAGATCAGTTAATCGGTATGGAAATAGTCGACCCAGAACGCAAGGACCTTTTGGCTGTTACAGAATATGGATTCGGGAAAAGAACTCCTATAGATAAATATCGAAGACAAGGCCGTGGAGGTCAGGGCGTAATCAATATTCGGACCTCAGAAAGAAACGGAAATGTTATCACCTCGTTTCTAACCGATGACGAGTCCGATATTATGATAATTACCAAAAACGGCAAACTAATTCGTCTTCCAGTCGATCAGATTCGGTTGACACTGTCTCGCAGTGCCCAGGGAGTGAAACTAATTGAACTGGGCAAAAAAGACCGAGTTGCAGACGTGAGCCTAATTTCTTCCAGTGAGGAAGCTCACGAAGAAAAACTCTCTGAAGAGAGCGAAGAAAAACTCTCTGAAGAGAGCGAAGAATGAGACTTGTTAATCGTGGAGTTTTCGGACTGCCACTTTTGATGCTTGCCTGGGCTGTCTTGGTGACTAACCAACGGGAGGCCCATCCTGAGAAGTTATTCTTAAAAGCTCAGTCTTTTGAAAAAACGGGAAAAATCATGGATGCCCTAGCTCTGTATGATCGTATCGTGACAGATTATCCTGGCACACCTGCTTCCTGCCAGTCAATTTGGGAAATGGCCTTGATCGAGTATTCAGAGATCGGAAACACGGGCAAATCTTTGAGTCTATTTGATAGTCTTCTGAATTCGTGTCAGGGGAATGAACTTGCAGCTAAAGCAATGTTGAAAATTGCTGACATCTATGAAGTAGACATGCGTGAGTTAGAAAAGGCAAACCAGCTCAGGTACGACTACCTTGAAATTGATTCGGGATCAGAGCAATCCAGGAAAGCATTGTTTGCAATCGGAAATGTTCTGTTTAAACAGAAGAAGTTTGTGTCCGCCTTGGCGATCTTCAACAATCTACTGGAGCTAAATCCTTTACAGGAAGTCAAGGCTCAAGTACGTCTTCGAATGGGAGTGATTCTGTCTTTGACTAATCATTACGACAAATCGATTGAGCATTTCAATATGGTAGTTCGGGAATCTCAGAGTTCTAACTTTCGTCTCCAGGCGAAGCTTGGTCTTATTAATTGTTATGAATTATTGGGGGAATATTCGTTGGCACTAGATGTTGCCGAAAAAATTATGCCAGCCGAGCTTTCAGGAAAGGACAAGACCCAGCTAGTAATGAAAATCAAGCAAAGACAATTCTAATTAAACGAATGATAAACTGGAATATAACGATAGTTTTGCCTTTTGTATTTGTAGTTGTGCTGATCTTGGGCGTTTTGCTTCGCTGGTATGGTCAGAGACAAGGGCAACTACAGAGCAAGGAAACGGATTGGGCTGATTTTCTCCCTGTACTGAAACATTCATATCCTGAGGCTTTTGAAGTCCTCACTTGGTTTGAAGAGAATAAGAGTTTGGAGGTATTGGGAGAGGGAAGTCCCGACCTTGATCAAGCCATTGGAAGAATCAGGAGGTATGTGAAAAATCCGCCTGATGTTCTCACAAAAGCCAATGGCCTTACCATTTCACCGACTATCGTTTCTAAAAAAGACGCTAACAAGTTAAAGGCGGCTCTTGTAACCGTTGTGCGGGGAATTTATTCTAACCCTCAGAATCTGCGCGCTCTTGATAAAAGCGGTCAAAAAGCGCTCGATTCATTCATAGATTCCATGATTGAATAATCTAGTGGTATAATCCCCTTCCCTCTCTCTAATAGATGATCTGTGAAGGGGAAAAATAAGGAAGGAAGCGTTTTCGGTTTTGGCATACGTAAAAATACAAGAAGGGGAATCCCTGGAAAGCGCCTTGCGTCGCTTTAAGCGTAAGGTACAACAAGAAGACATCATTAAGGATATTAAGAAGCACACCTTTTATTTGAAGCCTGGAGATCGAAAGCGCCTCAAGCAAGCACTGGCCCGAAAGCGGGCCCGCAAAAGGACTCGCCCTTCTTTTTCATTTCGAAGATAGCTAGTCTTGTTTCAGGGGATTCAGTTCCGCAATTTTCCCAGGATGACTCACCCTGCCTTTGCAAGGTTGAGTTTTGTAGTCTTTTTCCCGCTTGATTGCCATTCAATTGTCAATTTTCCTTTGGCAAGTAAATAGATAATTTTGTCGGGTAAGTTCTCCTGGGCCGTACTACAGTCAAAAACGGCCTTCGACCGACTTAATCCTACTAGTCGGTATTCAAGAGGAGCCTGCTCCCAAGGTTGTAGTGTGTGGGTGAAGCGCTTCAGGGTTAAAATAACGCCTTGGGAGTCTTCGCGCAGCATACGTAACTCAATTACACGAGTCTGACCGGCTACTACAATTCGAACCATGCTTGTAATGGATTTTCCTGCTGGTGCGCTCCAGTATTCTTCTACAGTTCCCTCAAATCCCACTCCTGTCCATAAGCCTTCTAGCCAGGCAAGATTGTTGAGTGTAAATTCAAGAGAGCGAGGTGGATCCTGTCCGGTCTTCAAACAACAGCTAAGAACGAAACTTATTGCAATTAGGCTAATTCTCAATTTCATTTCAATTACTTGATCGCTGCAATGGAAGATGGACTAAAGATGGTAATATAACAGTTCAAGTGCTTCTGTCGATTCTTGTCTGGCTTGTGTGTTTAAGTACGTTGCTTTCCATTTTCTACCTTAGACAAGTTTTCTTTACTAGTCCCAGATATGAGAGAGGAATCTGCATCGTTTACGATCAAATCAAAGCTTAAGGTTTTCATTGGGCCATGTGTGCCCCAGAAGCGGAGAAAGGTTCAGGCATTACATACATCCATTTTCCCAACTTTGAAATTTTATTCAGGTTTCTGTGAGGTTATTTTGAATTCCATGTTTAAGTCACTTTAACAGAATTGTTAGTCTTTATTAGGTTAAAATTTTGCAGGATCTTTGGGCATCCAAGGCGTGATTCCGAGTCACACGGAGTCCCTTTTTTAAATTAAAAGACATCAATCAATCTATAATTGAAATTGAATACTAGCTCCTATGAGTGTTTAATGAGATCATGGCCAGCGTTTTTCAATCTTGGAATCCTAAAATGGTGCCTAAAGATTTATTATCGCTTACTCTAAGTCTTAGTAATTCATGATCTTTTTTACTGCACAGATTGCCTTTTATTATTTGGCGCTTGGTAGTGTCACTAGTGCCATTTTGGCTGTAACTCGTAAGAACCCTGTCCACAGTATGCTCTGGGTTCTGGCGCTCTTCTTGCATATAGCGGGCCTTTTTCTTTTATTAAGAGCAGAGTTTCTGGCGGCAGTTCAAGTGATTGTTTACGCTGGGGCTATCTTGATTTTTTACCTTTTTGTTTTGATGCTACTTGATTTATCCGGTGAGGGAGCTCAGTCAAAGTATGGGCGTCATTGGCCTTTCGCTATTCTTGGGAGTTTAGGATTTGGAGCTCTAGCTTGGCTATCCTTGATTGAGACATTTGACCCGGTTGAAAATAGTTCCCCTCAAGTCGTTGTGGAAAATCGGCTCTCCTCCTTGGAGCAGGGATCGTCCTTAGGTAGTCTTTCAGAAACAGGCCTTGCTCTTTTTGGTCCTTTTGCACTTCCTTTTGAGATAACTTCTCTAATCCTCTTAGCTGCCATTGTTAGTGCAGTTATTCTTGCCAAGAGGAGGACTGAGTGATGATAGTTCCTTTGGGAACAGTACTAGCCCTTAGTGCGATCCTTTTTGGTGTAGGTGTGTTTGGGTTTCTGGCCCGTCGCAACCTTATCCTTATGTTGATTTCAGTTGAAATTATGTTAAATGCGGTAAACCTTAGTCTTGCTGGATTCAGTTGTCATCTTAATGATCCAAGAGGGCAGATTTTGGCCCTTTTTGTTATTGCAGTGGCGGCAGCAGAGGTGGGGGTTGGACTAGGGTTAGTGATAGCTTTGAATAGAAACAACCCTGGGGCAAGTGTGGCCGATTTGACTGACCTTAAATGGTGACAGAAATAGAAGTGAAGAAAAAATTGTGAATACGATTACTCCTCTTCTCGTGATTTTAGTTGCTGCTGCTGGCGCCCTATTGATTGCGTGCACAGGCAAGTCCAGACCAAACCTTAGAGAGTTCTGGTCTATTGCTGCCGGCGTATCAATGGTTGCATTAGTGGCTAGTATGATCCCAGCGGTTCTCGTAGGTAATATGCCGGAATTTTTGCTCTTCAAACTTTTGCCTGGAATCGAACTAGCTTTTCGCGTGGATGCTTTTGGGCTTCTCTTTGCATCTGGAGCTACGGTGTTGTGGATTCTTACCTCGTTTTACTCAATCGGGTACATGCGTTCTCTTGAAGAGCATGCACAAACTCGTTACTTTTCTTGCTTTGCCCTGGCTCTTGCCGCAACCATAGGAGTCGCCTTCTCAAAGAATCTTTTCACGCTGTTTCTCTTTTATGAGGCGTTAACCTTGGTCACCTATCCCTTGGTGAGTCATAAGGAAACGGCTGAGGCCAGGTCGGGCGCCCGCAAGTATGTTATTTATCTTTTGGGGACGGCCAAGCTTTTTCTCATAGCTGCCATTGTACTGATCTACAATGTTACCGGAACTCTTGAGTTTCAAAAAGGTGGGATGCTAAACGCTAATGATATTGCATCCTATCCACTTCTCCTCTTTCTGATCTTTGGTTTGTTCCTGTTTGGATTTGCTAAGAATGCACTTTTCCCCTTGCATAGCTGGTTGCCTGCCGCCATGGTCGCACCTACCCCGGTAAGTGCATTGTTGCATGCTGTTGCCGTAGTCAAAACCGGTGTGTTTGCCACGCTGCGTGTGTTTTTGTTTGTTTTTGGTTCTGACGCAATGCGTGAAATCAAAGCGGACCAACTTGCGCTGGGCGCTGCAGCTATAACTATACTATTTGGTTCGATCCTGGCTCTTAGCCAAGACAACCTTAAGGCAAGGCTAGCTTTTTCCACTGTGAGCCAACTTTCTTACATAATTTTGGGCGCAGCACTTCTGAATTATAGCGGGATTTTGGGTGGGGTTGCTCACATCACTAATCATGCTGTATCTAAGATCACACTTTTCTTATGTGCAGGTTCTATTTATGTGTCAACGCATAAAACAGAAATTAGTCAAATGTCTGGCTTGGCAAGGCGTATGCCGTGGACAATGGCAGCCTTTGCGATTGCCTCACTAAGTGTAATAGGAATACCAGGAACTTCTGGGGGTATTTCGAAATGGTACCTGGCTCTTGGAGCAATTGAGTTGCAAAGTTTCCCGCTGCTAGCGATACTCCTAGTAAGCTCGTTTCTCAATGCAGCTTATCTTGGGCCTGTTGTTTACAAAGCATATTTTGAACGGGCTCAAAAGACCAACGAAGAGATTCACGAAGTTCCTTGGATGGTTGTACCTCTAACCATTAGTGCTGCAGCAAGCCTTCTTCTAGGGCTCTACCCAACCCCTGTGTTGGAATTGGCGATGAGGGTTACGCAATGAAGTTACCGAAAAACTTTTTTAGGAACCAATTCCGTTTGGCACATCTTAAGTTTTGGTTTTATGTCGGCCTTGTGTTTGTGGCAGTTGGAGAAATTATTTTGCCTCGTTTGTTTCACGGTGTTCACGGCCATTTCTGGTTTGAAGACTTGCCAGGCTGGGGAGCTATTTACGGATTGTTTTCTTGTATGGTGATAATAGTTGTATCCAAATTAATAGGAAAAGCTTTGCTCCTGCGCCGGGAAGAATATTATGACTCTTGAGTGGGTTCATCCCGGATTACTACTTATTTTCGGTGCTTGGGCCCTGCCCGTGCTTAAAGGTCGGCTGAGAAGGTATGCATTGCTATTTCTGCCTGCCGTTGCTCTAATCGCTTGCTTCCGAATGACACCGGGCATATATGGCCAGGTACATTTTCTTGGCCAAGATCTCGTATTTGGCCGGGTGGACCAATTGAGCCTTGTTTTTTCCTATATTTTCTCGATTATGACTCTTTTGGGGATAATATATGCACTACATGTTAAGCAAGTTGCTCAGCACGTGACGGCCTTAACCTATGCAGGTAGTGCCCTCGGTGTTACGTTTGCTGGAGACCTTCTTTCCCTTCTCCTATTTTGGGAACTCATGGCAATCTCTTCAGTTCTTCTTCTGTGGTTGCGTCGCAAACCTAACGCCGTAAAAGCCGGTTTTCGTTACCTGTTAATCCACTTGTTTGGTGGTCTACTTCTCCTTGCAGGAATTGTAGTCCAGTGGTCTCAAACAGGATCCATTGTCTTTGAGGACATGGAGGCTTTTTCTTGGGGTCCGGCCTGGACCCTAATACTTCTTGCTTTTCTCATAAACGCCGCTGTTCCACCTCTTGGAGCGTGGCTTCCGGATGCTTATCCAGAGGCAACAGTTACCGGTGCGGTTTTTATGACTGCCTTTACTACTAAATCTTCGGTATATGCTTTGATTCGAGGATTTGCAGGCACTGAACTATTGATATGGGCAGGAGCCATAATGGCTATTTACGGCGTCGTCTATGCCGTTTTGGAAAACGACGCACGGCGTCTATTGGCATACCATATCATTAGCCAGGTTGGTTACATGGTTTGCGGCGTAGGCATTGGAAGCTCTCTAGCTTTGAACGGTGCTACCGCGCATGCTTTTGCACATATTCTTTACAAGGCTCTTCTCTTTATGGGAGTTGGAGCCGTTTTGGAGATGACCCATTTTCGAAAACTCAGTGATATGGGGGGGTTGTACCGGACTATGCCCATTACACTCGGACTCTATATGGTGGGAGCCTTTGCTATTTCAGCAATGCCTTTTTTCAGTGGATTTGTCAGTAAGTCTATGGTAGTGACTGCTGCTGCTGAAGCTCATCTGGGATGGATTTTTCTCATGTTAACTTTGGCGTCAGCGGGGACATTTTTACACACGGGCCTAAAGCTTCCCTACTATATGTTCTTCGGAAAGGACTCAGGCCTACGCGCTGAAGAACCGCCTAAAAACATGATTATTGCCATGGGCCTGGCGGCACTGGGCTGTGTATTGATTGGGGTTTTTCCAGGATTACTTTACCAACACCTTCCACACTCTGTTTATTATGTTCCTTACACCCTGCAACATATCACTAGCACCTTGGCTATGCTTGGATTTACAGCATTAGGGTTTTTTCTACTGTTAAAGCATTTAGATCCAGAGCCAAAAATTAGTCTCGATACGGATTGGTTTTACCGTCGTGGAGCGGAGGGTGCGATGAAGGTTATACGGGGCCCTTTGGAACGTCTAGAGTCTAGATATGTAGCTGAATTCTATGAATGTTTAATCAAAACTCCCATGTTAGGAGTAGCCAACTTCCTACGCAATTTTGATACACGAGTCGTCGATTCAACAATGCTAGGCGTAGGTCGTCTAGCCCAGATTCTCAGTCAGGCACTGAGAACCACAGCGAGTGGGAATGCTCAGCACTATGGGTTGATCATGGCAGTAGCGGTTCTCGCGCTTTGTGCTTTACTGGTTATCAGATCATCATGACAGACTATCCTGTTCTAACGGTTACAACCTTTCTGCCATTTTTAGGGGCTTTGATAATTCTGTTCGTTGCCCACGAACGATATACACGCTGGATTGCATTGGGCACGACCTTATTGACATTGACGCTCTCAACACCTCTTTATTGGAGCTTTGAGAAATCCTCTAGTGCACTTCAATTCATTGAGATGGCAGAGTGGATTCCGAATTGGAATGTTTCCTATGGCATGGGAGTGGATGGTATTAGTCTTCCATTTATTTTTCTCGCAACTGTTTTGAGCATTCTTTGTGTGTGTGGCTCATGGACAGCAGTGCAAACCAGAACCAAGGAGTTTTATGCTGCGCTTCTAGTTGCTGAAACCGCAATGGTTGGGCTCTTTGCTGCCACAAATTTGTTTCTCTTTTTCATCTTTTGGGAACTGATGATCGTGCCTCTTTTTCTTCTTATTGGTATTTGGGGAGGCTTGGGACGAGTCTATGCAGCAGTCAAGTTCTTGATTTTTACACTGGCAGGAAGTGTTTTGATGTTAGTGGGCATGATCGCTCTCTATCATAATTGTGGAACTCTGGACTTCAAGGCTCTAAGTTCTTTCCAGCTTCAGCCCAGCTTCCAAGTCTGGCTTTTTGTGGCCTTTTTGGCAGCATTTGCTGTTAAGGTTCCAATGTTTCCGGTGCACACCTGGCTCCCGGATGCACATACAGAAGCCCCGACGGCAGGAAGTGTTATTTTAGCTGGCATTCTTCTTAAGATGGGAGCCTACGGATTTCTTAGGATTTCACTTCCTATTTTGCCCGAGGCAGTGCAAATATTCCTTACGCCCATGCTTTTCATTTCAGCGGTGGCTATTGTCTATGGGGCCTATGTCACACTGGTCCAAACCGATGTCAAACGACTTATTGCTTTTTCGAGCATAAGCCACATGGGATTTGTAACCCTGGGAATATTTACTCTTAATCAGAGTGGAGTGGAAGGAGCGATCTTGCAGATGATCAACCACGGTATTCTTTCTGCAGGGCTTTTCCTATGTGTAGGCATGATATACGAACGTACTCACTCGCGTGAAATTAAGGACTACGGGGGGGTTGGCAGGGCGGCACCGGTCTATTCTTCTTTTCTAGCATTTTTTTGCCTAGCAGCGACTGGATTCCCAGGCTTGAATGCCTTCGTAGGTGAGTTTCTGATTATCAGTAGTGCTTTCCAAACTAGAGTATGGTTAGGGGTGATGGCTGTCTGGGGAGTGGTACTCGGAACTGCTTACTTGGTTTGGCTTTTTTATCGAATGGTTATGGGAAAGACTAATCCTGGACTAGAAAGTCTGCAACTTGAGCTCAGCATTCGTGAAGTGGCTACTCTTACCCCTCTCGTCTTACTAGCCTTGTGTCTTGGGCTCTACCCTGAACTTGTGCTTTCGTATCTTCATGCTCCTGTAGCAGAACTTTTGGCTGGAGGAGTCACCCCGTGAACGTAGCGAGTCTTTCAGATTTAACCTTAATCTGGCCGGAGTTAATTCTCTGCATTTTTTCCTTTATTTTTCTTCTTGTAGGGCACCGAATTCAGAACCTCCCTCAAATCTCTTTGCTAGCTGTTTTTTCAGTGCTGGCTGCTGGTTTGGCTTCAGGATGGGTACTGACCCCGAGTTCCCAAACTGGGTTTGGGGGCATGATTGTCGTAGATAGTTACTCCCAATTTTTTAAGGTTTTAATTACAGTGGCACTTGCCCTAGTCATAATTCTTTCTGTCAGGCCTGTCGGAACAATGCGTTTTCGGTTTGCTGAGTACCATGCGTTACTTCTTTTAGCGTCAATAGGAATGATGTTTGCAGTCTCAGCCTTGGATCTCTTGACTTTATATTTGGGTCTGGAGTTGATGACACTGTGCTCCTATAGTTTGGTCGGTATCACGGTGGAGAAGCGGCGATCAAATGAGGCTGCTATTAAGTATTTTCTTGTTGCGTCTTTTGCCTCAGCTTTTCTTCTTTATGGCATTGCTCTTGTCTACGGAACGACGGGCTCTACCGCATTTACAGAAATTGCTGAAACTCTGTCCAAGGAGAATTTGGGCAGTAATCCAATACTTCTGGTTGGGATTGGCTTGTTGGTTGCTGGACTTACCTTTAAGATTGCAGCGGTTCCTTTTCACGCCTGGGCCCCAGACGCCTACCAGGGTGCGAGCGTTCCGGTCGCTGCATTTTTAGCGACTGCAGCAAAAGTTTCTGGTCTAGCAGTTCTAGGTCGGATCAGCTTAATCGCGTTTGTTTCTGAAGCCGATGTCCTTGCTTTGATCCTTGCAGTGATTGCTGCTCTATCTATCGTCTTTGGGAGCTTCGTTATTCTTGCACAGACCAATATGAAACGATTGCTTGCATATTCCTCAATCTCACATGCAGGGTATGCTCTTTTGGGGCTCATTTCAGGGACCCCCGAAGGCATTTCTTCCACTATGGTCTATGCTTTTCTATATGTATTTATGACACTAGGTGCTTTTGGGATTGTTATTGCACTGGGTTCGCGAGGCGAAACTCTTAAGGGTTTCCGGGGTTTAGCGGAACAGCGGCCAGGCATCGCAGCTTTGATGATGCTTTTTCTCTTGTCTCTGACAGGAATTCCACCGACGGCCGGTTTCTCCGCAAAGTTTGGTGTCATCCTCAGCGTTGTACGAGAGGGTTATCTTTCCCTGGCTGTTCTAGCAGTAGTTTGCAGTGTGATTTCAGCCTTTGTCTATTTGAGAATTGGAGTCTTGATGTATATGCACAAAGCTCATGATGTGGAGCCTCAGAGCTACTCTTTTGCGGTATCTTTCGCTCTAGTATTGGCTGCTCTGGTTACTGTGATTGGTGGTGTTTTTCCGGGCAGTCTAATGTCTTGGACAGTGGCACCATGACAAAGACTCAATATTTCAATCGTAAAACTTGGAGGGCAAAGAATCCAGTGCGTTTTTTGTACTGTGTATAATTGAGACGAAGGAAATCCTATGACTGAGTATCTTGGTATTGTAGTGGCTTTTGTTTTGGCCGGAGGGATTACTGGGCTAATGATATTTTTGGCTTCTACACTGGGCAAAAAAAATCCCTCTGTGGTGAAGTTAGAGCCTTTTGAATGTGGGAAAACCCCTTTTGCTCTTCCCGGTGGAAAGCTGGCTATCAAGTTCTACCTCACAGCCATTTTGTTCATTTTGTTCGATGTTGAACTTGTTTTCCTCTACCCTTGGGCCGTTGTCTACCGTCAGCTCGGAGTGTTGGGTTTAGTGGAAATGGGTATTTTCCTTGGGGTTCTAATGGTAGGTTTTGTTTACGCTTGGGTCAACCGTGCACTGGAATGGCAATAAGATGCTAGATAATAAGTTATTTGTGACTAGTCGTTTTGAAGAGGCTCTTGGATGGGCCAGAAAATTCTCCATTTTTCAGTACCCATTTGTTACAGCGTGCTGTGGAATGGAATATATGGCCACAGCTTGTTCCCACTACGACGTCGATCGCTTTGGAGCTGGTCTTCCAAGATTTTCTCCTCGTCAGGCTGACGTTCTTTTTGTAGTTGGTACTATTAGTCACAAAATGGCACCAATCTTGAAACGAATCCACGATCAGATGGCTGAGCCAAAATGGGTCGTAGCTTTTGGAGTCTGTACATGTACGGGTGGTTTCTATGACAACTACGCAACGGTGATGGGCATAGACACAATCTTACCTGTGGATGTTTACATTCCAGGTTGCCCTCCAAGACCGGAAAATGTTCTTGATGGACTAATGAAACTGCAGGAAAAAATTCAAATGGAGCACACAACAAGTGAGCGTCCATCACCTGAAAATCGGCCAGAAATCTTCAAAAAATGAAAAACTCTACTTTAATCGATACTATTAACAAGAGTTTTCCTGATTCGATATTGGCCTTTCATTTCTACCGAGGTGATGCAACCGTAGTTTTGCAGGGAAGCTTTCTTCTCCCGGTTGCAAACTTCCTTAAACAGGATAAAGCTCTGCAAATGAATTTTCTCATGGATTTGACAGCTGTAGACTATTCTACTTATGGCAAGGTTAACAAACCTGCTTTTTTTGCCTCTTCTGGTGTAGGAGTGGCCCCTTTAACCCAAATAATGGATGAAGACCCATGGCCTGGACCACCAACCGAGGCCCGCTTCGCTGTTGTTTATCACTTTTACTCTCTAAAGTACAAACATCGACTCCGACTTGTTGTTCCAGTGGAAGAACAAGAACCCAAACTGGATTCGCTGACCAAGCTTTGGGCTGGAGCGAACTGGCTAGAGCGTGAGGTTTGGGATATGTTTGGAATTGAATTTCGAGGACATCCTGATCTCAGGCGTATTTTGATGTACGATGAATTTGAAGGTCACCCATTACGAAAAAACTACCCAGTCAACAAACGGCAGCCCTTGATTGGCCCGCTAGATTCATGAAAGTTCCTACATTACTTGTTTCTGTCTTTTTAAAACCCTATGACTTTAGATTCAGACTCACCTAGGGAAACCGCACAAAGTTCTGCAACAGATCTTGAGACGCGGGATATGATGCTTAACATAGGGCCCGCACACCCAGCAATGCATGGGATTGTTAGGATTGTGGCAGGGCTCGATGGCGAAAAGATTCAAAATACTGATGTGGAAATTGGTTATCTTCACCGTGGCTTTGAGAAGATGGCAGAAGTAGTGGACTACAATGGTGTGATTCCTTACACAGACCGCCTCAACTACGTTTCTCCACTCATTAACAACATGGGCTATTGTATGACCATTGAGAAACTTTTGGGAATTTCAGTTCCGGAACGTTGTCACTACATAAGGGTCATTCTCTCAGAGATTTCCCGAATCTCGGACCATCTTACGTGTGTGGGGGCTACTGCCATGGAACTGGGTGCTTTCAGTGTGTTTCTCTACATGATTAAGGCCCGGGAATATCTTTGGGAGTTGGTTGAGATGGTATCTGGTGCCCGTCTGACGGTTAGCTACTGCCGCGTAGGTGGTGTGAAGGCTGATCTTCCAGAGGAGTTTTCAGAGGCTTGCCAAAAGGCATTCAAGGAAACCCGGAAAGTTCTGGATGAGGCATCCGGCCTTCTCACTCGCAATCGGATCTTTACAGATCGAATGAATGGAACTGGTATCATCTCGGCAGAGGACGCTATTTCCTATGGGATAACTGGACCTTTTCTTCGTGCAAGTGGCGCAAACTATGATGTACGTAAGGATTGTCCTTATGCTGTTTATGACCGGATTCCTTTTGAAGTTCCTATTGGGACCCAAGGGGATAACATGGATCGATATCTGGTGCGTATGGAGGAAATGGAGCAGTCAATGCGAATTGTGGAGATGGCACTTCAGGATATCCCAGCTGGGCCACTACAGGTCCACCCTGAAACAGGAAAGCCCATCCCCGCTGCAGAGATGGTGGATCTGGCAAAGATCGGCAACATAGCTGCTATATCGGACGGAAATGCTGTGGTTGCTCCAACGCTTGAAGGTTCTGGCCGCTCCCAACATCCTTCTATAGCTACTGACGAAAAGAGAGCCTTTCTGCCTCCTAAAGAAGACACTTATGGCAACATTGAGGGATTAATGCACCACTTTAAACTGGTTATGTATGGTCATGGTCTCAGCCCTCCCAAAGGAGAGGTATATTTTCCAGTGGAAGGGGCGAATGGGGAACTAGGCTTCTACGTTGTAAGTGATGGGACTAGCCGTGCTTATAGGGTTAGAGTTCGGCCGCCTTGTTTCGCAATTATGTCGGCTTTACCCAAGCTTTTAGTCGGTGACATGCTCGCAGATTTAGTCCCAACTTTTGGGTCAGTCAATATGATTGGTGGAGAGCTCGACCGGTGAAAATTTCCGATTTGCAGTCCAAAGCCCAAGAGATTTTGAAGCGTTATGAGAAAAGTAAGGCAGCCATGTTGCCGTTGTTATGGCTTGTCCAGGAAAACTTTGGGTATATCTCTCAAGAAGCAGAAGTCTGGGTGGGGAAAGTCCTTGGTGTATCGCGGACTCAGGTACATGAGGCGGTCTCTTTTTATGGCATGTTTCATATGAAGCCAGTTGGCCGTCGCGAGCTTCGGGTGTGTACGAGTTTGCCCTGTTTGTTGCGTGGTGCTTCGGATGTTTTAGTCAAAATCCAAAACAGTTTGGGAATTAGCCCGGGGGAGACCACCCCCGGAGGGGAAGTTACTCTCTCCGAAGTAGAGTGTCTATGTGCATGCGAAATGTCACCTATGGCCCAACTCGATGAAACCTTTATTGGTCCTTTAAAAGGTAAAACCCTAGAGCTTGTTCTTCGGGAGGCCCTCAAGCCCCCAGAAGATTCTTCGCCACTACCCGAACCAATGCCATATATTTCCACTAACGGTCCAGTGCTCTCTACCCGTTTTAAAAACCCAAAGGGAACTTGGCTAAAAGACTACATTGCTGATGGTGGATACATGGCGGCAAGGAAAGTTCTGACCTCTATGACGCCAGAAAAAGTAATTGAGGAAGTTTCTAAGCCTAACCTGCGTGGTCTTGGAGGTGCAGGATTTCCCGCGGGCAGGAAATGGTCGTTTGTTCCTAAGGCGCCAGGAAAAGCAAAATACCTTGTGGCAAATGCGGATGAAGGTGAGCCGGGCACGTTCAAAGATCGTTACATCATGGAACGTGATCCGCATGTTCTGATTGAAGGCATGATTATTGCTGCGTTTGCCATTGGTAGCCAAAAAGGCTATGTCTATGTTCGTGGTGAATACTTTCGCTCGGCTAAACGGTTGCAGCGTGCTCTAGATGAGGCTTATTCTGAAAACTGGTTGGGAAAAGACATCCAGGAGACCGGTTTTGATCTGGACATTGTTATCCATAGGGGCGCAGGGGCATATATCTGTGGAGAGGAGACAGCACTTCTCACTTCCCTAGAGGGCGGAAAGGGTTTTCCCAGGCTCAAGCCCCCCTTTCCTGCAATTTCAGGACTTTTTGACTCTCCCACCATCGTTAATAACGTAGAAACACTGGCTTGTGTCCCTTTTATTCTCCGTAATGGAGCGGATCGTTTTGCCACCATTGGGACGGCCTCACAGGGAGGCACCCGCCTGTTCTGTGTAGCGGGGCATGTTGCTTGTCCTGGAGTTTATGAGGAGCCAGTATCCATAACTCTGGAAAAACTGATTGAAAAGGCCGGTGGCGTTCGTGATGGCAAAAAGCTCAAGGCTGTCATCCCAGGGGGTATTTCAGCCAAGATTCTAACTGCAGATGAAATCGATGTGGCCATGGATTTCGATTCCTTGGCTGCAGCAGGTAGCATGGCTGGTTCAGGGGGAGTGATTGTGATGGATGAGAGTACCTGTATGGTAGAGGCACTTAACTCTGCGGCTCGATTTTTCGCAGATGAATCTTGTGGACAATGTTCACCTTGCCGTGAGGGCACTGGATGGGTCCATCGAATCATGCGTCGCATTGTCGGAGGGAATGGTCGTCTGCGGGATTTGGATGACCTTCTTGCCATCGCTAAAGATATGGAGGGCAAGACAATATGTGTTTTTGCAGATGCCGCTGCATGGCCAGTTCAATCCTACATCACTAAATTTCGGGATGAGTTCGAAGAATACATTCGAAGTAGCAGATCTGCTATGAAACAGGAGACTATTCCATGCCTAGATTGAGCATCGACGGCCACGAACTAACTGTTCCAGAGGGAACCACGGTCATTCAGGCTGCTGAGGAGTTAGGAACCTTTATTCCTCGTTATTGTTATCATCCGGGTCTCTCCATCGCAGGAAACTGTCGGATTTGTCTGGTGGATGTAGAAAATAGTCCAAAGCTTCAAATTGCCTGTAATCTTCCTGTAACAGAAGGAATGATTGTGCACACGAAAAGTGAAAAGGTTGAGGCTGGCCGCCGTGCAGTTTTGGAATTTCTTTTAGCCAACCATCCACTCGATTGTCCCGTCTGTGACCAGTCCGGGGAGTGCGACCTGCAAAATTTCTACATGAACTTTGGGTTATATGATCCTAGATTTAGAGAACATAAGGTAAAAAAGAAAAAGGCAGTCAAACTTGGTCCCCATGTGATGCTGGATCAGGAACGCTGTATCCTGTGTTCGCGCTGCGTTAGGTTTACAGACGAGATTACCGGAACGGGAGAATTCGGTATCTTTAATCGTGGGGATAGCGCCGAGCTAGGGCTCTGCCCCGGTGATGTACTGGACAATCCTTATTCAGCTAATGTGGTCGACATTTGTCCTGTGGGAGCCTTAACGGAATCAGATTTTCGCTTTAAAGCCAGAGTTTGGTATCTCTCTTCCGTTCCAACCATCTGCAATGGTTGTAGTCAAGGCTGTAACATGGATCTCCATTTTGTGCTCGACAGACCCCATTTAAATAACGGAGCCCGGGTCGTGCGTGTCAAGCCTCGCACCAACCCAAAAGTTAACCAGTGGTGGTTGTGTGATGAAGGACGTTATGGTTTTGGGTGGGTTGATCAAGGAAGACTTGGTAAGGTGAGTGGCGAATTCGATGCTAACTGGGAGCAAGCCCTAACAGTTATTGCAGCTGCTATAAGGGAGTTGAATAAGGGGGAAAGTAGTGCCCGGAAGGGAGCAGAAAATTCCTTCGGGGTGATCGCTTCCGCACAACTAACCAATGAAGAACTTTTCTTGGTCAGGGAAATATTTCAGAATGTTTTAGGCGCCCGGGTTGCTGTCTCTGTTCCCGAAGAGGCTGGCTCCAGCGATGACTTCCTGATCAAAGCCGACAAGAACCCGAACACTACAGGTGCAACCCTTTTAGGTCTAGTCGGTCCAAACAAACCAACGGCAGAGCAACTGGTGGATGAGGCGATTTCTGGCGAATTAGACATCCTGTGGGTACTGGGGCATGATTTAGTGAAACTGTTTGGGGAAAAGAAGATGCGTCAAGTTTCAGAAAAGTTACGTCTCTTTGTCTTTTCTGGAACCAATGAGAATAGTACCGTTTCATTGGCACATTGGGCGCTTCCCACGGCAGCCTATATGGAAAAGGATGGGACCTTTGTGAACTGCCATGGTCGGATTCAGCGCATAGGACATGCCTTCCCACCTTTCCAGGACTCTTGGGAAGATTGGCGCATGCTTTTACAGTTGGCCACGAAGTTAGATATTTCTTTGGGCTGGGAAACCCCGGAAGAGGTTTTCCAGGGTCTTGCTAGGTTGGAGGGTCCTTTTCAAGGATTGAATTATAAAACTATAGGTCTCCAAGGGGTTAACCTAAGTTTATCGAAAAGGAGTCCGGAGTAGGCTTGCCATGATGGAAATCCTTATCATTAAGTTGGCTCTGGCAGGAATTGTTTTTTTTGGAATATTGAACTTTGCAGGGTTTCATACTTGGGTTGAGAGAAAGCAATCGGCACTGATCCAGGATCGGATTGGTGCTAACCGTGCCTCGATTTTTGGATTTCGGTTTCTGGGCATCTTTCACGGCTTGGCTGATGCACTGAAAATGTTTACCAAAGAGGACATAGTTCCTAAAGGAGCTGATAAAACGCTCCATCTTCTGGCTCCTCTATTTTCGGTATTTTTTGCCTTGGTAGCCTTTGCAGCGATCCCATTTGGTGACCGTCTTATTCTGAGTGAGAATTTAGTTATCGATCTCCAAGTTGCCAAGATCGATGCAGCTCTTCTATATGTCTTCGCGATGCTTTCACTGGGCGTTTATGGTGTGATATTGGCCGGTTTTGCCTCGCACAGCAACTACGCGATTATGGGTGGGTTAAGGGCCACAGCTCAGATGATCTCTTATGAGATTGCATTGGGGATTTCCATAATTGGGGTAATTATGGTGTATGGCACTATGGATCTGGGTGAACTGGTACGTGCCCAGGGACACCTCATTGGTGGCTGGCTGCCTTTCTGGGGAGTTCTAACCCAGCCAGTGGCTTTTATTATCTTCTTAACCGCAGCCCTTGCTGAAACAAAAAGGCTTCCATTTGATTTACCGGAAGGTGAGTCAGAGATTGTAGGATATTTTGTAGAATATAGTGGAATGAAGTTTGGAATGTTTTTCTTAACAGACTTTTTAGAAACAATCATGGTAGCGTGTCTTGCTACAACTCTTTTTTTTGGCGGCTGGCAGGTGCCTTTTCTGACGCCGAATGGTTTTCACTTCCCTTGGGGTGCTGAGCTTCCCATGTCCAATCTTGTTTATGTTCTTCTTGGAGTCCTCAGTTTTTCGACCAAAGTCATAATTTTTTGTTGGTTTTTCATGCAACTTCGCTGGAGCCTGCCTCGTTTTCGCTATGATCAGCTCATGAGTTTAGGTTGGAAAGGCCTCTTTCCCATTTCCGTTGCGAATGTCATCATCACTGCCGTAGTCCTTGTTTTTCTTGGGGAGATCCAGTGATGACTGTGAAAGTTGTTTCTCGGCCGGAATTGACTTTCTGGGAGAAATTATATATTCCCCAGATTCTATTAGGCCTTAAGATAACCTCTGCACATTTCTTCCGTAATCTTTTTCTTCACATGCTCCATTTTGTGGGTCGGTTCAAACACCTTCCAGCCTCAGTTACCGTTCAGTACCCTGATGAGTTAAGGCCTCTCATGTCACGTTTCCGAAGTCGCCATCGACTCACCCTCAGAGAGGATAAAACCCCACGTTGTGTTGGGTGTATGCTCTGCGAGACAGTTTGCCCAGCCAAATGCATTACTATTGTTCCAGGTGAGCACCCTGATCCCCACGTAGAAAAGTATCCAGTTCGTTTTGACATTGACCTGGGGGTTTGTGTTTACTGCGGATATTGTGTCGAAGCATGTCCAGAGGACGCCATCCGAATGGACACAGGGATTCTTGACATTGCGGCATACTCTAGGGAAGCTATGAAACTGGACATTCATGAGTTGATGGACCCTAAGCTTCGAAAGCCGATAAAAAATTGCAGCCTGAAATTTCCCCACCAATGCAACCTAACCGATGGAGAAGTGAAAGGCACTTGGGAAGAGGTTAACGAGACACCATTGGTTGAAAAAACGTAGATAGAACCAGTCGAATTACCCAGAACCTGGAACCCTACAGCAATCTAGAACTGGCGCAATTAAGGGAGCGAAGTGAAGTCCTTTCTGGACCTGATCCGGAAGACTAGAAGCGCAACAATCAGGAGAACGAAAAAACACATTGGCTTTTTTTGGAGAATAGGAAATTGGCCGTTTTCACTACTCGTTGTTCGAAAAAACGGCTGCAAAGGAAATTTAGCGTATGTTTACTACCAATCCAAAATGTTCATTTACCTATTTTAATTGCAATTTCACATAAAACTTTCTCGCTAATTTACTACAGCGTTGAACCGGAAAACTGTTAACTCTTCGGTGGAGGCAGAACTAAAATGCCAGTAACTTATCACGCTATTCGGACAGTAGTGCTTTTAGGTATTGGTGTAGTGCAAGTTTGTGGGCTTCTTCAGGGAGAAGACTGGGCTCGTTTTAGAGGCCCTAGTGGAGCTGGCCAGAGTGAAGCAACTAGTATTCCTGCAGTCTGGACCACAGAGGACTACAAATGGCGAGTTGAGATTCCAGGCAAAGGTCATTCCTCACCTGTAGTTGAAGGTGGAACGGTATTTGTAATGTCTTCCCTGCAGAATGATGCTACGAGGATTGTCAGATCACTAAAATCTATTGATGGTAGTCTTCTCTGGGAAGTTCGACTATCGGCTTCAACATCTGACTTGGGTAGGTCTAGCTTTTACGATATTGCCAGTCCTGCGGTTGACGCTAAACACATTTACGCCGCATGGGGATCTCCAAAAGGATACTTTGTGGTGGCCCTAAATCGTCAGGATGGCAGAGAAATATGGCGACGTAATCTGGGTTCCTTTTATGGAGATCACGGGTTTGGGCCTTCTCCAATCTGTTTTGAAAACATGGTTATTCTGGCTAACGACCAAAGTGGGCCAAGTTTAATGTTTGCGCTTGATCACCAAACGGGACAAACACTATGGACAACAGAACGCCGAACAACCAAATCTTCTTATTCTACCCCTATTATCTATCGTCCCAAGACAGGAATCGCTCAGTTAATCCTGGCAAGTACAACTCACGGGGTGAGTAGCCTTGACCCTAAGACTGGACAACTCAACTGGGAATTACCTGGTTTGTTTGGGAGAGATCGTGTGGTGGCTTCACCCGTTGTGGGAAGAGGGTTGATCTTTGCTCAATGCGGGAGGGGCGGCGGCGGCACGCGGATGATTGCTATAAGGCCCCCAAACTCGAGGGGTGGGAAAAGGGCCCAGGTGGTGTACGAGCTTGAAGGGTCTCTTCCCTATGTTCCGACTCCAATAACTGGTGGAAAATGGCTGTTTTTGATCAGTGATGGGGGTGTGGCCAGTTGTATAGAAATTGATTCTGGTAGACGTATCTGGCGCGAACGAATCGGTGGCAACTTTTTTGGTTCTCCAGTACGTGTGGGAAAACGGATCTATGTCATATCGAAGGAAGGGGAAATTGTCGTGGTGGCCGCTGAACCACGCTATAAACTTCTGGGTCGTATGGACTTAGAGGAACCAAGTTACAGTACTCCTGCGATTGCTGACGGTGTTATGTACATACGTACATTTTCACACCTCATGGCGATTGGAGGAGAAAACCCTGTCTCAACCAGATAATCTTGTAATGAGTTTTCACCACTTGCATTACAAAGTCTAAACGAAAACAATCTGGAATTGTTGCAAAGAAGCATAACTTAGAAACACTTTTCCTCCATATGTATTAGAATGTTAAATATACAAAAAAGTTATAAAGATTGTTTAGTAGAGGGCTGTGAAGATGACCAAGATAAAACCGATAATTGTTGTTGTTCTTTATTGTTGTTCGCTTGGGTTAATGTTAGCCCAGGAGGAATCGGATAGAGAAGAATCCCAGCCAAGGCAGGGCCAAACTTCAAACTCTCCCCAATTTTCTCAACCTCGCCAACGACAAGAGCAAGCCACTTTTTTGACTGGCAGGGTGATATATGCTGACGGAAGTCCAGCGGATCTGTCTGCTACGGTAGAACTTTGGTGTAATGGCCAAGTGAGGCAACAGGTTAATACTCTTAATGGTGTCTTTAGCCTAACCTTGGGCGTTGGTGGTTTGATGGGGGGTGGAATGACGTCTGATGCAAGTATTGGACCTACGGGAGATCTTGGTGTTGTGAACCCTACACAAGGCTATTCAGGTTCTATAGGGTCTGGTGGTGGTGGACTAGGAGGCCCACAAATTGGTGGTTCTAATCGCATGGATCTAAGTGGCTGTGAATTGCAAGCCAGTCAGACAGGTTTTCAGTCAGAGGGTATGACGTTGGCCTTTCGACGTCCTATGGACCCTCCCGATGTCGGCGTATTGCTTCTTTACAAAGCCGGGAGTATTACGGGAACAGTTACTAGTGTGACTAGTATGTCGGCTCCCAAGAAAGCTCGCAAAGCATATAAAAAAGCCCTTAAGCAAATACAAAGGAAAAAACCCAAATATGAAAAAGCAGAGCTAGAATTGGAGAAAGCCCTTGGCTTCTATCCCCAATATTCTGAGGCCTGGAATCTCCTAGGAAAAGTTCGACTGCAGCTACAAAATGAGGAGGGTGCTCGGCAAGCCTTTGAATCTGCAGCAGCAGATGATCCAAATTACCTAGAGCCTCATATGTCGATCATGGAGCTTGATTGGAGACAAAAAAACTGGAATCAGGTTAGCAGTAGGAGCACTAAGGTAATTGGATTACACCCTTACCAATGGCGAGCACATTTTTATCATGGATTTGCATCTGTCCAATTGGGTCAATTCGAACAAGCTGCAGAGTCCTTGGGTACCGTTAGAAAAAGCTATAAAGCTGAAGAATACCCCTATGTCAGCTACCTTCTTGGTCTTATGTTAGCAGACAAAGGTAAATTCAATGAGGCTGCTGTAGAACTTAAACATTTCATGGATATGAACCCCGACGCCCCAGAAAGTGATCGGATTAAAGGACTTCTAAAAGGTTGGAGTGAAATGGGCCTTCTCAACATCATGCAGGAAAACTAAGTTCTGTAGGGTCCCTAGTATAGAAAATAGTCCCAGAGTGCCTTTGTGCCTGCCAATAGAAACAAAACCCCGGCAACAACGTTCAGTGCAATGAGCCATCCTGACATCCGTAATTTAGCTGGCAGAAAACGGCGATCTGTCCAAGGGTTAGCCAGGCAATAGAAACCACAGGCGAGAACTCCCGTCAGAATGCCTGTAGGTGTAACAATGTCTATAAGCTGCACACCAGGATAGGAACTGCTAGCCCATAAGATTGCCATTCCACCTACTAAACCATATACGATTGTTATTTGTCGGAGTTTTGGCACTGAGATCTTTTCTCGCCAATTAGGTAAAGTATTCAAATATTCATATACGACCCGAAATTGCATTTCTGGGCTCCCATAGAGACTCCCAAAAAAAGCCAGTAAAATTGAAGCCATATACAAAGGCAGAAGCCAAGTGCTTAAGTTTGTCAGAAAGGAGGCTTGATAGTTTAATAGATCAATTCCGTCCGGGATCAAATGTTGGGGTTGTAATATAACTCTGCCGAGAATGCAAAAGGAGGCCGAGATAATCACAATCATAATAAAACTGGTTGCTGAGTCTATAAAGGCAGCTTTTAACCAGAGACGTGCAGAATGATTAGGTTTTTGTGCAATTTGATGGAGTTGATCCTGGCTGGCTAATCCCAGATGGCTCCAGCCCCATTTCTTGTCACGTGCAAATGAAACCCAGCTTAGATAGTCAAAACTGGGACCACCAATTACAGATACATACACCAAAATTTCAACCCAAATTGAACGGGTCTCT
This sequence comes from uncultured Acidobacteriota bacterium, assembly GCA_964569605.1. GTDB lineage: Bacteria > Acidobacteriota > UBA6911 > RPQK01 > CBDAPI01 > CBDAPI01. Next base: position 34,478 of record CAZMUJ010000071.1, on the reverse strand, counting down.
AGGTAGGGTAATTTTTCCAAAGCCCAATCAGGATAAGCTAGTGACTGCGGATAAAAGAATCCTTTAAGAACAGCTACCCAATCCGGTTGAGTATAGATAACGGATACAATAATAGAAGCAACCATCAGACTCAAAATCATCGTTTGGAAATACTCTAAGATTTTGTAACTACCTAGGATTAGCAGGATAAGGGCCATAGAGAGCCCTATGATTCCCCATATATAAAGATTTCCAATTCCGAATATCCATGTGCACGCATTGCCAAATATGCCTGCAATAAAGGAGAGCCAGATAGGGAAAAAGGGCACACATAGGAGAATCATGAGGAGGGGAAACCACCCTCGTGGCCCAGGTATTGAACTCCACCTCTCAAATGGATGGGCTCCGCTCAGGATCATATGACGGATGCTGCAGTAGGCTAAACCCCACTTCATCAGAGAAATAACCAGAAAAATCCATAAGAGTTGATATCCAAAAATGGAGCCTCCTCTTGAGGGAAATAGGATTTCTCCAGTCCCAATCGACACCGAAGCAACAATAGCTCCTGGCCCGAAAAACCGGAACCATTTTAAGGGATTTCGAGATAACAAGGCCAAGGGTGGGGTGGCTAAGGTTTTATTTTTATCCACGGTCATTTTTTAGTTGTTTTCGTGTGAAGTCGTTAGCGTTAGGGACCAAAAAGTTGAGGAATATTTAAACTTAACAGCATTAAAATCTTCTATCCACTCACATTTCTCTGGTTTTTAACACCTCGCAAAAGAACAAAGCTAAAATAACTTGGTGAGCCGCCAGGGACTCGAACCCCGAACCTACTGATTAAGAGTCAGTTGCTCTGCCAGTTGAGCTAGCGGCCCTCCAGGCCTGAAGTCCATTGATTCTAGTCGACAATCCTGGCAAATTCCAACATGTGGGGTTTTGAGACGCTATATTGATCGAAGCGTCATTTTAGAATATGTCCAATTTTAGCTCTGCCTGAGATCCGTCAAATCATAACTGAGGGATATTCTAGCTTTTGGGTGGTATTGTTTTGGGTGCTGCCTGAAACAGGGATTAGAAAATACGATAAATAGGATTAAGAGTTGTTTTTATGAAAACCAAGCCAATTTTTTTAAAAGGCATCTTTCGCGATGAAAAAACCGCTTGGTTTAGTTTGGCTCTCTATACAATTCTTCTCTATAGCACCCTGACTTTAGCCTATGATCTATACATTATTGCCTTTCAAGCATTTGGGCAGGGCGCAATTAGTCAAGGAATTTATATCATTACCCTTCTTTGTGTTGTTACTTGGTTTTGCTATGCCTTGACTCGATTTCCAAGAAAATGGACTACATATGCCATGATGGGAGCAATAGGCTTAGTTATTTATGGGACAATGGCTCTAGAGGATGCGCCTGCTAATCGAATCCATTTCTTTCAATACTTTCCTCTGGGAATTCTGGCTCTTGAGGCTTTACGCTTCCGTATCCACGGCAGGGCGATTTATATTTGGGCATTTCTGCTGGTTAGTTCCATTGGTTTAGGGGATGAGTGTATTCAGGGACTGCTCCCAAATCGGTATTTTGACGCTAAAGATGTCATGCTTAATTCACTTGCGGGACTATTGGCACTGGTTTTCGTTGGCTTTGTGGTTAGAGAGGAAAACTATCCATGGGGGAAGAGACGGAATGGAACCAAAGTACATCCCTAACTAGCTCTATTGTGCTATTTTAAGAGCACTCCTGTAACGCTTACCTATCCAAAGAGGGCAGTCACAACAATAGGAAAGGCCCTAATGTGTGTTTGCCGCGACTAACCAATAGCTTTTTATTTCGGCTGTGGAACAATCCGTAAATAGGGCCGTGAGGATTTCCAGCCCTGTGGGTATTTTTCTCGGGCCTGTTCATCTGAAACTGCAGGTACAATAATCACATCCTCGCCCTGTTTCCAGTTAGCAGGTGTAGCAACCTGATGTTTAGCAGTCAGTTGAATTGAGTCTAAAATACGAAGCACCTCATCAAAATTTCGACCTGTTGTCATCGGATAGGTGAGCATCATCTTAATTCTTTTGTCGGGTCCGATCAAAAAGACTGACCGAACGGTTGCATTATCGACTGCTGTTCGCCCAGTGCAGGTTTCACCGGCTTTCTCTGGAAGCATACCGTAGAGTTTAGCTATTCTTAGTTCAGGATCGCCGATCATTGGATATTCGACTGCGTGGCCCTGAGTTTCCTCAATATCATTTTTCCACCTGTGGTGATCCTCAACTGTATCTACACTTAGACCAATAATCTTGCAGTTACGTTTTGAGAAATCTTGTTGCAGGCCTGCCATATATCCCAATTCTGTTGTACAGACTGGAGTGAAGTCTTTTGGATGAGAGAAAAGGACAACCCATCCGTCACCGATCCATTGATGAAAGTGAACTGTTCCCTGGGTCGTTTCTGCCGTAAAATCAGGCGCTTCAGAGTTGATTTGTAATGCCATTGTGTCACTCTACCCCTTTTTGGATTGTCACATGGATCCATTAGGACCTAGTCAGTCCTTTAAATTAAAACCTATACTTGTAGCTTGCCACTTCTTCATATGTTAGCAAATTCCAAGCCCTAATCGAATTCAGCAGCCAAGGTTCTGGTCAATTGATTAGTCTTGAAAAATAAAACGCCCAAATTTCCTCTTGCCGACTTTTATGACGAAACTCTGATCTTGTTTCGGATCGAGTGTTAGAGCAGGATCCTCTACTTTTTCACGATTAACCGTTATTCCACCCTGCCGGATCAACCTTTTGGCCTGAGCCTTAGAGGCGACAAATGATGCCCTAAGTAGGATGTCGACAAGCCTGTGAGGGGATCCGGATGACTTTAGTGGATACTCAGGAATTTCATCTGGAAATTTTTGTTGCTGAACAACCTCAGAAAAATGTTTGCATGCTTCTTTAGCAGCTGTGTCGGAATGGAAGTCGGAAACAATGTGTGAAGCAAGCATATGTTTGGCATCCATGGGATGCAGCTTATCAATTTTGATCTTGTGCTGGAAATGTTGAATCTGCGCCATTGTGTAATCGGTTAGTAGTTCATAATAACGCCACATCAAATCATCACTTATAGACATAATCTTTCCATACATATTGATGGGAGATTCGGCGATACCAACATAATTGTCCAGCGATTTACTCATTTTCTCGGTTCCGTCCAATCCTTCGAGAATAGGAGTTGTTAGCAGGACCTGGGGTTCCATGCCGTATTCACGCTGGATGTTGCGACCGACAAGCAAGTTGAATTTCTGATCAGTTCCTCCTAGCTCAATATCGGCTTTTAAAAACACACTGTCATAAGCTTGAGCCAATGGGTAAAGAAGTTCATGAATAGAGATGGGTTTTTGGTTAGCCATTCTTCGACTAAAGTCATCTCGCTCCAGCATTCGGGCCAAGGTGTACCTGGCGGCAAGTCGGATCCATTCTTGAGAGCTGAAATTGCTTAGCCATCGACTGTTGAAATCAACAACTGTTTTTTCAGGGTCTAAGATTTTAAACACCTGGGTTTTGTACGTTTCTGCGTTTGCTTCAATCTCCTGCCTGGAAAGAGGAGGACGAGTTTTGTTACGGCCCGTGGGGTCACCGATTAACCCGGTGAAGTCTCCAATGAGGAAAATGACTTTATGGCCCAGATTCTGAAAGTGTTTCATCTTTCGGAGTAAGACAGTATGTCCTAGATGAAGGTCAGGTGCCGTAGGGTCAAATCCAACTTTGAGAGTTAAGGGTTGGCCTGTACGTTCGGATTTTTTGAGCTTGATCCGTAGCTCTCGATTACTTATGACTTCGGCTGTTCCTTTACTAAGGTACAATAATTGTTCATCTATAGTCTGCTGGGTACTATTTTTACTCACAGTATTAATTGCCCGCCTAAGGAAGCCAATGGTTTCATTCCCTACTTAATTTTAAGGTATTCATCTCATATTTTACATTGCCAGACTCGAGAATTATTGATCGAGGTGTTTTGGCAATCGATTTTCTCTTTAATGTCGGGCGGTATCCATTACACTAGATAGAATATTGTCGAATGTCTGTAAAGGAAAATAAATTAGAGTTTATGAAGATCAAAAGACTGCATTTTATAACTCCACCATTTTTTTTGGTTTTGTTTCTTTTCTTTGGATGTACATGGGACGCTACTTTAGAACCTGAGCCTGTTGTAGTTTGGCCTGCGCTGCCTGGTTATGAGTTGATGGGTGTTCCCTCAAGTAATCCGATGACGGTGGCTAAGGTTGAGCTCGGAAAGCAACTCTACTACGATCCCCGGTTGAGCGGAGATGGAAAGCGTTCTTGCTATGGATGTCACCTCAAGGAACATGGATTAACTGATGGCAAGCCAGTTGCTATAGGAGCCTTTGAAAAACTTTTAACCCGTTCGGCTCCAACAATGTGGAACGTAGGTTATTACAATGAGCTGTACTGGGACGGCCGTTCAAAGGCTTTGGAAAAACAAGTGAAAGGAGCTTGGAGTGGAGGAAACATGGGGGCTTCTGGCAAAGAGGGGGCTCCTAGCATGGAAGACATTAGTTCGAAACTAAACCAGATTAAGGGATATCAACAACAATTTTCGCTAGTTTTCGGGTCTGTTGCCAATCCTGACAACGTTGCTTATGCTATCGCTGCATTTATGCGAACTTTGGTGGCTGATCAGTCAAGATGGGCCCGTTTCCAAAACGGTGAAGAAGGTGCTTTTAGTGAACAAGAGAGAAGAGGTTGGCAGGTTTTCAATAAAAAGGCGCATTGCACAAACTGTCACGATTCCATCCTATTAACGGATATGCAATACCACAATATCGGCATTGGGATGGATACAGACAATCCTGATATTGGCCGCAAGAAGGTCAGTGGACAGGATAAGGATATGGGAGCGTTCAAAACACCTACTCTATTAGATGTTAGTAAATCAGCCCCTTATTTTCACAATGGAAGTATAGCTACGTTGGAAGAGGCTGTTGACCTAATGCTAAGTGGAGGCATAGCCAACCAGTGGCTTGACGAGGAAAACTTAGCAGAAACAAGAAAAGCAAGCCTCACAGACCAGGACAAGCAAGATTTGCTGGCTTTTTTAAATGCTCTAGATGTCGATTACAATATACAAAAACCGACACTCCCTTAAAGACTCTAGTTCTGTAATCCTTCAGATGACAGATCTGGATGGGGAGACTTATTGACCTGAATCGGTTCTTGGGATATTTCTCGTACTTCTTTTTCAAGCTGGGCTGTTGCCGAAGCATTGGCACAAACCTCAATCCCTATCTGGCAATCAAAAGATTTGCCAGGATCTAAAATTGCCAATCTTCCTTTTGCCCGTTCGAAGGGACGGGAATTGGGATAATCGGTGCCCGGCTCTATTCCAGTAACGTATCCATCCTCTAGGGCCGCAGTATTTTTCCAAAGGGTCAGAAAAGGAAGTTGGTTGCAATTGAAGCGAATAGCGACCGCTTTTTTTGAGTCAGCGCTTTTTAACATTGCCAGAGTATCCCCATTTTCATTGTTGTTTGTTTCAAGCCAATATACTTGTTCTATAAAACCTGCTTTTGGTCCTGAATAATCTGCGAATGAGGCAATGTTCTTAACAGCTTGAGCGTCACGGGGGTAGACGGTCTTTAGGGGTGCAACTAATTGAGATCCGGCTTCTAAAAAAGGAGGCCCAAAGTTACAGTGGTATAGAAGTTCGAATTCGGCAGTAGTGGCTCCCTTGTTTACCACGCTATCCTCAATCAGGACTTGATTTGAATTTGGCCATGTTTTTATACGTGTCTGTAGTTGCAGCCGAGGAGAAAACAACATGGATTCATTGACATGGCCAGTCACAGTGATGGTATGTGGTTCTTCTAATTGAACCTGAACTTCAACATAATGGGCGGGAATGTTAGCGATTTTGCCATGAAGGTTGAGAAAAACCTTACAGGGATTGCCGTTATTATCCGGGACCATGTCACTACAAGGCGCACCATTAGATCCTAGGCCACATCGGACGATCCACTCGTCAAAACCCTTTAGCCATCCCAACCCAGAGTGGTCTAGTAAATCGACAAACTTGGGATGGACAGGTCCGGCTATGGGAGATTCCCAGCCCAGCCCCAGCCCACAATAAGAACCTCTCCATATAGACATTCCTCTCGTGGGAAGAATTGTGAAGTTGAAATCTCCGTTGTTTACCTCAATTGCATCGACCCCTTCAGTTAGCCCAGCCCGCAGGGTGGTCTTGCTGATCGAAAAGCTTTTCCCTTTGATTCCTAATTCAGATGAAGTTATTTTCCACTCATCAACCCAGATATTTTTAGGGGAATCGGTTAGAATCCATTGTCTTGATGTCACCATACTTCTCACGTATTTTCCAACATGCTATGCAAAATCGGAACTGGAATGCCATTTTTATATTTTTCTTTTTTCTTTTATTGATCCTTCGTTTGGCAACAGGGTTGGGGGCTTTAGTTCATTTTGATGAGCCTTTTTGGATGGCAAGAGGAGATTTCCTCTTGCAAGCTCTATCAGAAGGTAATTGGGAAGCTTTACAGGAAAGTCACTGGTCGGTCCAAGGGGAAGAAGGTCAGCGGACAATTTTCAATTCATATATTGGCAACGGTTTTGGCACTGCCTTTTTGACTGGATTTGGTCGCTTATTTATGGAACTGTTCGCTGACCTAGACGATATCGACCAGGTACTGATAGAGATATTTTTATCACGACTATTTCACATTGCGTGTAGCGTTCTCACCCCCTTATTGCTGCTAATGTTAGCGGGTCGGCTTGGTCTTAGTCGGATCGGGCAGCTGTGGTTTTTTTTATATCTGATCTTTGATCCAATTTTTTTGGAGATGGGAAGCAGGGCGCACCTCGAGTCCTTTTTGACCTTTACAATTCCAGTTGCTTTAATGCTATATGCCTTAGGGCATAAGCGGGATTCTCTGATCCTTTATGTGTTGTCTGGGATAGTTTTCGGTCTTGCCTTTGCAACCCGTGTAAATGCTGCTGTCGTGATGCTAGCAGCATTGGCATACTCTGCAATTCAAATTTTCTTTTCCCGCCAATCTAAAAACACAACAGTTTGTGACAAAGGGCAAAAAGAAATTATACGGTTTTTGCTGTTTTGTATGGTTGGATGGGTTGTGTTTATTGTATGTTTCCCCCCCCTCTGGACTACACCTTTCTTTGGATTTGCTGATTTTCTTTACCAGAAGGCTTCTTTGGTGGGTGGCGACAACCTACGATTCGGAAGTCGCTTGGAGGTTCTGGATTCTTTTCATTGGACAGAGTCTAAACTGAGATTTTCGTTTCTGTTACTGAGCATAGTAGGATTTGTTTTTAAGCCTGTGCGCTCCTCTAGGGGATTTCAGTTGGGCGCTCTTCTTCTTGTATTCGGGGTAATAATTGTTAGTTTCCCAGAAAAATTCTATTCTAGATATCTTGCTTCTTGTCTGCCCGGACTAGCTCTAATGGGAAGTAGCACAATTGCATATGTTTTGACGGCTAACAAACAGTGGGTTCGTCGGTTAAGCAGATTGTCGATAGTAGCAATGTTAATTTTTTTTACTCTACTTGCATGTTCGATAACGCTTGATCGGTTGAGTATGGTAAAACAAGTGCGAAAGTTTTACGGAATTTTAAATGATCAAGACTTTTCCAGGATTGAAGTTCCAACCCTTTCTTCTGCTTTTCTCCAAACGGATGTTGATCACACAGGCCCAACTTTGTTCTTAAGAGGTGGATACGGTGGAGGGAGTCACGTCCAGCTCTTTTATCTTGGAGTGGCGGTTACTGATCTCCGGAGGTTTCACCAGCTTGGATCTGGATGGACACGAGAGTCACTGGAAAACAGTTTTCCTTGCGGAAGAACCGATTGGCGACTCGGCAGGCCCTGGGCACGAGATTTGACAAGACTGAATGGAATGCAGTTAGGTGAATTAACTGCTTGGCAGTGCAAGGAATAGGTTTTGGGTTTTGGAGGTTGACAGGGAAAACAATCATTAAATTACAGAACAGGACGCTTTCCCCCGGGTTTTAATTTTTAGAATTTTCGGGGCCCTGACATTGATCCGGAGAGGTTGTCCAAAATGAACTTCTTGCTAAACAGTAGATGATATAGCAGAATCGGAAATCTTGCAGTCTAGTTTTGTAGAGTGCCGGAGCTTGTAAAATGTTTTCTTCAAAAACTCTAGGAGTTGGCTTTCTAGGTGCTGGCGATGTTGCTGATCAGCATGCTCGGGCGGTTCTTGCCTGCAAAGGTGCAGAGCTAAAGGGTTTGTGGAATCGAACTGCTTCTCGAGGTGCAGCCAAGGCAGCTCAATTTAAATGCCGTTCCTATAATTCCCATGAAGAACTTCTTGGAGATTCATCCATTGAAGTAGTTTTTGTTCTTACAAACCTAGAGACACACTTTCATTATGCAAGCTTAGCGCTAGAAGCTGGAAAACATGTCCTCGTTGAGAAACCAGTGGGAACCAGCACTGAAGAAATTCGGAAAATCAAGTGCTTAGCAGAAGAGAGAGGGTTGATATGTATCCCTGGACACAATTACATTTACGAGGAAGGAATCACCCGCACTCGTGACTTGATTGAGCGAGGAGACCTGGGAAAGCTGGTCTCAGTGTATGTCCTTTATAATATTCATCATGCAGAGGAAGTTGCACGCCGTTTTCCTGGAGTGATTCGCCAGATCCTTACGCACCACTGCTATATTCTCTTGTTTTTGGCCGGATCTGTAAAACGTTTGTGCGCTCTCAAGAGTATCCGCCACTATGAGAACCTTGATCGCGAGGATATTGCCATGGTCAATCTGGAACTGAATAATGGGGCACTAGCTCATTTTTGTGCTAGCTTTGCGGCTGATGACCATTCGTCCGATCCATGGACGGTTCAAATCCGGGTTATTGGTACTGGTGGTTCAACCCGTTATAGTTATCGGGATTGGGTAGTGTTGGCTCCACAGGCAGCTCATTCACAAACCTATACGGCCTATTTCGAATCAATACGAAATGAGGTTGATTTCTTTCTGAATAGATGTGTTCGTAAAGGAGAAGCTCCACTTTCCACATTAGAGGATGCAATTGTTGCCCAAGAGATGATTGAGAAGATGGAAGCCTCAGTGCTGCAGGGTAGAATTATTGAAATGGGAAAGGAGTCAAAATGACAAAATTATCGATTGGAAGCTGGGCCTACTGTTTTGGGCCTTACGAGAAGAATCCTATTGGTTTTACAACTGTTGTAGAAACATTGAGCAAGCTTGGAATGGATGGAGTGGAATTTGGAGCATTTTCACCACATCCGAACCCAGATAGTCACAATACTCCAGCTAGGCGAAAAAAGCTTAGGCGCATGGTTGAGGACAATGGATTGGAGTTCTCAGGCTTAGCTGCCAATCTTTGGATGCAAAAACTGCCGAGTGTTGAGGACAGTGGGCCTTATATAGCAGAGTTTGCAAAGAATCTCTTTTTTGCTGAGGATTTGGGTATTGACCTGATCCGTGTGGATACCGTTGAACCTCCAGATGTCTTTGAAACAACAGGAATCGATCCACTTACAGGCCGGGATAGAATCATTCGAACCTGGGGATCCTGCTGCCGCTTAGCGGCAGATCGAGGCATCCGTTTGGTATGGGAGTTTGAGCCTGGGTTTGTTTTTAACAAACCGAGCGAAATAATCTCTATTGTGGATGAAATGAGGGATGCTGGACACTATAATTTTGGTGTCCTATATGATACCTGCCATGCACATATGTGTGCTAGTGTTGGGGCTCGCCAGCCCGGGGAAAAAGAAATTTTGTCTGGGGGTGCTCTCGAACTACTCCGAAAACTTCGCAATAAAATCGGACATCTCCACTTGATAGACTCGGATGGAACACTTCATGGTGAGGAGACGTCAACCCACAATCCTTTTGGGACTGGTGTGCTTAATTTTGATGAGTTAATACCAGAGATACTCTCTTGTGGATGTCCTACGGACTGGTGGACCGTAGATCTCTGTTTCTGGCCAGATGCATGGGATGTGACAGCTGACTCAATCCGTTTCTTGAATGTCCTCCGGGACAAGTATGCTGTCTGATTTCAGTTTACCAACTAGATTCATGCTTGGTTGGCTCTTAACCTAGTTAAGGCTAGGCTTGCACCTATTTTTTTGTAATAGATTCTCTCCTTGAAATGAGGAAGGTGCTAGGTCTAGTAATTTCATGTCAAGCTCACACCCTTTTTTCGGTACAGTAAAATCGTTATTTTGATGTGACTACGTTGCTAGAGTGTATGCCATCGACCTACCTCTCCGAAATGATATTTAATCTTGAGACCACTCTGGTTTTGGGGTGATATTTTGAGAGGGTCGTTGTCCCGGATCCGGGCGACCTGTATCTGATAATCGATGAATTACCCTCAACTTCATATCATTGAGGCATTGAATCTGGCATGAAAGTCGCATGCCAGACAACCCTCGCTCGGCAAGCTTATTTTTTTCGGCGACTGTAATTTTCTCTGGTTCACCTTTTAAGATCTCAACCCTACAGGTTGTACACCGGGCATTTCCCCCACAGGCATGCATAATATCTATTCCCGCATCTGCAATCGCTAGCACCAGGCGCGTCCCGTTTTCTGTTTTAACTGCTTCAAATCCTTCGATATCGAGTGTTGGCATATTTATTTTTCTCCTAAAAATTTTCCAGAATTGAGCAGATACTGCCACAATACTTTAATATAAAACAAATAAAGTGACTTTGATATGGGCCAGAGTAACGAGCAATACCTCGAGATTTTCTCAGAATATCTAAAGCAAAATAATCTAAAAATGACACGACAACGACGTCTCATTTTGGAGACATTTTTGCATATCAACGGTCATTTGAGTGCTGACGAGCTTTACGAAGCGACGAGGCGAAAGGATGCTGGCATTGGATACACCACGGTATTTAGAACACTCAAGGCTTTGACCGAGTGTGGGCTGGCTAGAGAAACTGATTTAAACGATGGAAGAATCCGCTTTGAAAGACTCTATCGTCGTCCAAAACACCACCACATTGTATGTCAGGAATGCCATAAGACTATTGAGTTCTTCAGTCCTGAACTAGAAGAGTTGCAATCTAGTATTGCTTCGGAGTATGGACTTGTTCCTGTACAACAGCGGTTACAGATCTATGGAATTTGCAAGGAATGTCAGGAAAAACAAATTCCTTCTATGCAACTATTTGATAACGAAAAAGTTTTTGAGCGAGATGCCCTTCGTATTGCCATGGCTACCGAAGAGCGGGGTATCAGTTTTTACAAATCAGCTGCAGATTGTGCCATTTCTGATTCTACAAAAAAGGCTTTTCTAGAAATGCTAGAAGAAGAGGAAAGGCATCTTAGTCACCTGCGTTTGGAATGGGACCTATTATTTAAAGATGTGCCTGAGATCGCAAAGGCACCAGTCTTCCTCCATTTTGATTTTGCGTCTCTTGAGGAAATTTTTCCCTCGGAAGAAACGGTTCGTAAGGGTCTTTTCAAGGATCTAAGTGAAGAGGGGGCACTAAAAGTGGCCTTGAAAATGGAGAAAGAGGCATATGCTTTTTTCACGGAGTATGCAGAGCGTTTTGAAGACACACGAGGTCGAGATATTTTCCTGAAATTTTCTGCTGAAGAAAAAGAGCATTGTGACATCATCAGAGCGGAGCTTGATCGTGTAATTCGCAAGAATTCATAAATAGGGTTCTCTCAGAAAAGAATATTTTCTATGCATATTAACCGCCTTTTTATTGCTTGTATTGTTTCTCTTGTAGCCACTTCCTTTGGATTCATCGTCCGAGCTATATTGCTCAATGAGTGGGGTGTGCTCTTTAACCTTACTGAGACTCAAAAAGGAGCTATCCTAGGTGCAGGACTGTTCCCATTTGCCCTCAGTATCATTCTTTTCAGCCTGATCATCGATAAGGTTGGCTACGGTAGAATTATGGTTGTTGCTTGGTCACTTCACGTGGTTTCTGCAGTAATAACCATGAGTGCCACTTCCTTTGTCTATTTATATATAGGAACTTTTCTTTTTGCCCTTGCCAATGGTGCGGTTGAAGCTGTTATAAACCCGGCTACAGCTACCATGTTTCCGAGAAATAAAACACATTACTTGAACATTCTTCATGCGGGTTGGCCAGGTGGACTGGTATTAGGGGGCATCCTAGCTATTTCTATGAGTGGCCTAGAGGGGGAAAATGTCTGGCGTTACAAGATTGGTCTCTTTCTAATTCCTACTCTGATTTACGGTCTCATGCTGTTGGGTCAGAAGTGGCCTGTTCAAGAACGAGTGGCGGCCAGAGTTTCTTATCTGGAAATGGTTCAGGAGTTTGGTTGGGGAAGCTGTTTGATCGTAGCTTTCTTTGTGGCAAAAGCCCTGGATGAGGTAACCCGAAATATTTTTGATTTTGCGCTCCCCACGCTACTTATTGGTGTTCTTACCATAGTGCCTACCTTGATTCTCATCTATACAGTCAAGAGTTTTGGGCGACCTATGTTCATATTTCTGCTGCTGGTTATGATTTTTCTAGCCACCACGGAACTAGGAACGGACAGCTGGATTGCTTCTCTTATGACCCCTGTACTTCGAGCGCTTGGAGAAAATGCAGGAAATTGGGTTCTTGTTTACACCTCTTTCATTATGTTTGTGTTGCGTTTCTTTGCTGGTCCTATCGTTCACAAAATCAACCCATTGGGTCTCCTGGCTTCTTGCGCAGCAATTGCAACTGTCGGGCTTTTTTGGCTTTCTTACTCTGGGTCAGTGGCCCTGGTAGTGTTTCTAGCCGCGACGTTTTATGGTGTAGGCAAAACTTATTTTTGGCCCACTACCCTTGGAGTTGTTTCTGAACAGTTTCCGAAAGGGGGAGCTCTGACCCTTAATGCTATTGCTGGTGTGGGTATGATAGCTGTGGGAGTGTTAGGGAGTCCTTTCCTTGGAGTTCTACAAGACAAATCAATTGACGATGCCTTGAACTCACGGAATCCGGAGCTTCATGCTCAGCTTGTTTTACCTAAAGAACAAAAATTTCTGTTGACCTATCAGGCCTTGGATAAACAAAAGGTGGAATCCTTGAACCAGAGAGAAAAAGGCATAGTGGAAGAAGTAGTTGCACTGACGAATCAGGGTACTCTGGCGCGGGTTGCAATCTTACCCTTTATTATGTTTTTTTGCTACTTAGGCCTGATCCTTTATTTTCGTTTTAAGGGGGGCTACAAGGCTGTGACTCTTGAGGTCGAATAAACAGCCTTAAAAAAATAAGGTTTTTGGTTAGCCTGAGTATCCTTCTTAACTTCTGACAAAATATTTTTTTGAGGTCAAATACCCAGGATTAAGTGCAACAAAATTGTTTCAGGTTAGATCAATGCAGGAACGATGCGAGTTAGAGCAGCCCATACGCCAGCTATGATAAGACCCACACTTGACAGCCAGAGAAATAAATCCCACCATCTGCCTGGCTGCAGTTGAGGATGGCATCTCCGATAGCGGAAATAGAGCGCAGCAAAAGCTAGCATTGGAAGCATAATTGCCTGGGTAAGCCCGCTTAATAGAATGAGGAAGACGGGTGCTTTTACAAAGGCGTAAACGGTAAAGCAACAGACTGGTATAATCCCGCTTAAGAGTCTAAGCCAAAATTGTCTGGTGGCCTTGTCGTTTTGTACCAAACCAAAGACTGAAAGGGCGTCGGCAACTACCCGAGCCAGTCCGGCAGAGGCAACAAAAAATGTGGAAAAAAGTACTGAGATGGAACCAAATAAAAAGATTGTGTGGGCTGTTTCCCCAAAGACAGGAACGTACATCTCAGAAAGAGTTCGTATCATTTGACTGCCTGCTGGATCGAGATTAGTACGACCAAGAACAGCAGCTCCTAAGAGATAAAATGCGACAGTTGCAAAAGTGTAAATAAATGCTGACAAGAAGGCATCCCAATGAAGTACTCGTATCCATCCCCGTGCTCGCTCGATCCAGGCCTCGCTTTCGTCACACTTTCCTGTCCAGACGGCATAGCCCTTTTCCAGGCACCAGTATGGATAAGCGATTAGCTCTGATGCTCCAACCCCAATGATCCCAAAAGCGGCTAGTGCAGTAGCCATAGGAGAAGATATTTCACTTAATCCCTGGGGAGGAAGACGAAAACTAAGTCCCCGCACAAATTCGTCCCAGTTTACACGCCAGTCAGGTAAGCTCTGTAAAGCGAATAGATTCCAAACCGTTACAACTGTGAAAATGGTAACAAGAATTGTTGCCAGCGTTTGTACTAGTCGATAACGTCCTCTAACTAGGACTACTGCAGTTATTAGTGTCAGAAAAAAGGCCCACAAAACGTCATCATGCGACTGGGCTACAATCAAATGTTCTTTGTTTTCCTTATTAAACTCGTCAAGTTCGGCAGTTAGACGGCTCAGCTTGTCTGAGTCGGGGAAACGACTTTTATTTTTTTGCTTACTAACGAGGGCTGATAGCACTTCTTGACGGATGATCCTGTCGTGATGGAGATTAAACTCCTTCCCAGCTTGGGTCAGTGGTGTGCTGATAGCCAGGGCTTGTCCAACTCCCCCCACTATTCCTCCAAGTTGTGCTATTCCTGCCATCATCATGATCAACCAGTACCAGACAATCCAGTTGACCCGTAACCGTGGCCCAGGAACCTGGTTAAGACTTGCAAGGGTCGTCTGCCCTCTGGTAATAGCATCTCGGCCGAACTCAACCTGAGCAAAAACCTTAATAATGCAACCAATTAAGATTAACCACAACAGCCAGAATCCAGCCTGAGCACCAGTCTTGGTAGTTGCAACCAGTTCGCCAGACCCAACGATAGAACCAGCAATAATCAATCCTGGCCCAATAGAGCGAAAGATGTTCCAATGACCAATTGGAGGATTTTTCCACTGATAACTCAATATTCCTCGACTATAAAAGAGGGAAAGTGTTCTGTCTAGAAGAGAACTAGACTAGTTTCGAATCTCAAGAGGTTTTTATAGTGGTCAATCTAGCTTATATGTTGTTTTGGGTTCTACTAAACTACGCATAAATTAGCTGTCATTAAATCGGACAAATTGTGTACGCCATATTTCTCGAAACAGTTCTATCTTGCATTTAGTCCATTATGATTGTGTTTCTGAAAATTAGAATACTGAGAAAGAACTTCAAACCGAAGCGTTTTCAAAAGCATCACCCTACTGAACATACGAAAAATTGATTTTTCGACCATCCAGATCTCAGCATTAATCTGACGGCGTTTTAGGAATATTCGTGTTCCTTCATAAAGCCGAGCTGCAATTCCAAAACCATAAGAAACTGTATCCAGGAGTTCTGCATCAAGCTGGACTAGTTCACATTGTGATTCGTCAATCCAGGCTGTTCCTCTAAATTTTGTCAGCATTTTCAGGTCCCAATCCCTGGGATTAAGACCTGGTTTTTTTTCAAATCCAAAGCGGATAGTCTGATATTTTCCAATTTTTTCTCGAGCTTGGAATTCAAAGTGGAAAATCCGAAAGACTTCTTGGATTGCACGCATACGTCGGGATTCCTTTTGCTGTTTACGTCTATTTCTAATCTTTTTGATACGTTTTTTCTGGAGCTGATCCTGCTCTTGTAATTTTTGAGTGCTTAGTAGCTGACCATTGACTGACAAAAGTCGGCGATAGGTTAATTTTTCTAGTGGATTAGGGAAAACCTCGTAAACCTTGACTGTTGAATCTAGAATTTTCCCCTCAGCATCTAATTCCCTTCGAGTTTCTAAGAGATTAAAAGTATAGAGTTGCAAAAGATCTCCTGGAGGTGCAAGTTTGGAACTGGCGCATTCAAGGAATTCTTCTTTTTTGGGAAATTGTAACTTCTGACTGGCGTCTCCGATGGCATGGTTCGCGAATATAGAAACGAGGATAAAAAGATCAGGTATTCTCCTGAACTGTAAAGTTTTAAGAGAAATCATCATTTATGAAATAGAGGTAAGAGTTTTTCTATGCATTTTGAAAAACACAAAAAACCAGTTTTTCACAATCAGTCTATTTACTGTTTAATTTTGTTTTTAATTCTACCCAAAAGTTCTCGATGTTATCCTGTCGGATTTGCCGAGCTGGAATATTTAGAAAACCTTGAGGAGGAAGAACCGATCTATCTCCTCTTACTAGGGATGCTAACACACGAATCGATTCATAACCGTATCTGTATGGATCTTGGACAACCGTCCCAAAGATGGCACCTTCTTTAATTGCCTGAAGCGTCTGGATTGCCTCGTCAAAGGCGATAATTTGGATCTTGCCCACCTGGTCAGCCTGCTTGAGTGCCTCTAGGGAAAGAGGGCCGTTATACGCAAATAGTCCAACAATAGCATCCAGATCGGGGAACCTTGAGAGGACATCTTCGGCATTTGCTTTTGCTTTAACTCGATCATACTGATCTGTCAAGGTAGCTACCACTGTGTATTTGTTGCCTTCCAGCCTTGTTCCTGGGGCATCATATCTCTGTGCCAACATCGAACGTCCCAAAAGTTCATCGATGACCCCTTGTCGTCTCTGACGGGCATTATCTTGTTCAAGGCGACCAACTAGGATGGCGATTTCCCCACCCAAGGGAACTGCTTCTTTAACCAACTGACCGCACAATCTTCCTGCTAGGTAATTGTCCATACCGATATAGCAGAGTCGATCAGTTCCTGGAGCATCTGAATCCTGTGTAATCAAAATAGTGTTTCGAGCTGTGTTATTAATCAAATCGATCTGATTCGAAGGATCAATCGGACTGATTGCAATTCCATCAACTCCTACTGTAAGCAGATCTTGGACTATTCGCTTTTGATCAGATATTCCTTCAACCGGCATCTGTACCGTGGCCCTGATATCAAAATCACGGGCTGCATGGTCTACCCCAGCTTTGGCAATCTGCCAAAAAGAGGTCACACCATTGGTTACAAAAGCTAGGTGTATTTTGGAAGAGTCTCGATTTCCTACACAAGATGAAATCAGTAGGACAAGTAGAAATAAACTCCTTTTAGAGTACATTTAAGCATGATAGCTGAGAAACGTAAGACTGCAAAACCACCAGGATCTGAGATTCAATGAAACCCGTCATACTGTTTAGGACTACCTCCAAATCATCTTAGAGTTGAACAGTAGGGATAGTGTTTAATAAAGCTTGGTTTATTCTTGGTTACGAATTGGCTAAGCGCTAGGCCCTGGCACAGAGTCACAGGCCGGATGGGTTATCAATTTGATTATCCCGATTTCTGGATTTTAAGAATTAGGGTTTTTGTTGTAGAGATTCTTTTTCTAATCGTTGGATCTTGGAATGCCACAGAAAATTGGGAAGGTCAGGAGACAGTGCTGCTGACCTTCTCGAAAAAAAGGTGATAATAATGAAATATGGATTTAAAAACGAAAATTGAAATTCAACTCTTGACCTATGGCTACATATACACGTCTTTTTTCTACCTGACCTCTGGGAGAAACGACTCGTACGTTATAGTATCCAGTTAGGAGTTTGGCGGTTTGAGGGTAGCCGTTGAAATCATCTGCAACACCTAGAAGTTGGCCATTAATATAGATTCTTGATTTTTGGGGTCGTATGTTGAAATCGATACTGCCGTAGCGAGGTTTCTCAACTCGAATCACTTTGGTTGTTAGGGGTCTTCGAACATTCCAAGTGGAATAAGCAGTTGGAAGTGTCCGGCTTACGAAACGGACACTCATGTGTGTAGCCGAAGCCGCGGCAGTTTCTACTGGGTACAGAAACAAACTTCCTGTTAGGACAAGCCCAGCGACACACTTTTTTGACTTTTGCGACATCATGATAGCTCTCCTTTCCAGTCTGTTAATTCAGACTTCTACTATTAATACTGGAGAAAGGATCGTTTGTTTCAGAAATGTTGCTAGGGCTTAGAGCGGCGGCTTATAGTCAAGACTTTCCGACGATGGGCTATCATCAACTTTAGTGTTTCATCCGCCATCACACCGGCAAGAATCACTGCTCCAATAATCGCAAATTCTAGCTGAGTGGGAATTCCGAGAAGAGTGATTGAGTTGCGTAGCACTTGCATTAGCGTAGCTCCGATTACAACTCCGAGAATAGTTCCTTCCCCTCCTCGCAGACTACACCCCCCTAGAACAGCAGCAGCAATTGCATATAGCTCGTAGAAATTTCCAAAGTCAACAGGTTGTGCAGAGTTGACATCCAGTACGAAGAGCATCCCTCCCAAGCCAGCAAGACCACTGCTGATTACATAGGCCATTAATTTTATCTTGTCCGTATTAATTCCGCTGTAGCGAGCAGCCTCTTCGTTGCCGCCTACTGCCAATAAATAGCGTCCGTAGATGGTTCTATTCAGAACAGTGGCTCCCAGGCTGGCTACGATCACCAAAATGAGACACGGGACGGGGATAGAAAAACCATCTACAAAAGGGAGAGGAATTTTCCCAGTAGCAAGAGTTCGTAGATGCGTAAAATCATTTCCAAAACCTTGGGTTTGATCAGAAGTAAGACCCCGGGCTAAGCCACGGTAAAGAAGAAGTCCACAGAGTGTCACCACGAAGGGTTGAAGATTCAGGCGAGTAATCAGAAGTCCATGGACCGAACCCAATAGCAAGGGAACGCTCAGTGCTAAAAGCAGGGCAAATGGGACGGAAACACCGAATTGGGTTAAGAGATTTGGGAGAAAGACTCCGGTTAGACAGATGACCGATCCAATCGACAGGTCAATCCCAGCGGTGATGATCACAAAAGAAGCTCCGATACTGATGATTCCAAAAAGAGCGCTTCTTCGAATCACATTTTCAATATTGTACGAAGTCAGAAAACGGTCACTGAATATAGCTGTAATTAGGCAAACAACAACCAGTAATCCAAAAATCCCTAGTAATTTTTTCATGCTTTCCCGTTAAATAGAAGGTAGCAGTAGTCAGTAGAATGGGTCCAGTTTTACTGTATTCCGCTGGCTAGATTGAGGACCTTGTTTTCACTTGATTGGTTGCTTGGAAAATCTCCTGAAATCCCTCCCTCATGTACCACAATTATTCGATCAGACAAACCAAGTAGCTCCTCCATTTCGCTGGAAACAAATAGAACGGCAACTCCCTTAGCCGCAAGTTCCTCAATAACCCTATAAATTTGCTGTTTTGATCCTACATCTACTCCCCGCGTAGGTTCGTCTAGAAGCAGTATTGAGGGACTCATAGCCAACCATCTTCCCAGGACCACCTTTTGCTGGTTGCCACCAGAGAGATACTTTACAAGCTGTTCAGATCCTGTACCCCTAATGCTCAAACGGTTGATTATTTGGTTGACCAAGACTTTTTCTCTTCTCTGACCTACAAATCCGAGTTTTTGATCCCGTCTGAGGCTAGCTAGGCTCAGATTAAATCGGACTGTCGTGTCGAGAATAAGAGCATTTTCCTGTCGATTCCCTGGGACAAGTGCGATCCCTTTTTGAATTGCCTCCAAGGGAGATCCTGGGCGTAATATTTTTCCTGAAATGGACACATAACCTGAAAGGGGACGAAAAATACCGAAGATTGTCTGCAATATGGCAGTTCTACCAGCTCCGACCAGTCCACCCATGCCTACGATTTCGCCTGCCTTGATTTGAAAAGAAAGAGACTTGTTAGGGAAAGCTTGAGTACGTAGGTTCTCTACTTTTAGAATAATTGCAGCCGAATGCCTCTTGAGATGTTGGTAGAACTGAGCAATATTCCTACCAACCATTAGACTGACCATACGGTTGTGACTGATCAAATCTTTTTCCAGGCTGCCAGCATTTCTTCCGTCTCGGAGAACTTCAACTCGAGTCGCGACACTTTTCACTTCTCCTAGCCGATGGGAAATGTAGATGATGCCGACACCTTTGTTACTTAAATCCTTAATAACCTCAAATAACAGATTAGTTTCATGAGGGCTAAGACTGGAAGTGGGCTCGTCCATAATTAAGATTTGAGCATCAGTTGCTAAGGCTTTTGCAATTTCTACCAATTGTCTCTGTCCGATTGACAAGGAACGGACAAGTCGGGCAGGTGAAACATCCAATCCCACCATCTTTAGATATTGGGAAGAATTCCGGTGGATTAGCTTAGGGTCAATTAGGCCTAGATGCTGAGGCTCACGTCCCAAGAAAATGTTTGAGCCGATGTCTAGATTAGGTACGAGGTTGAGTTCTTGGTGAATTAGGGCAATTCCATGTTTCAGGGCATCGGATACAGAGTATATTTGAACGGGTGTTCCTCTGATTTTGATTTGTCCACAGTCTGCTGGGAAAACGCCAGCTAGAATTTTCATCAACGTACTTTTCCCAGCGCCGTTTTGGCCGATCAAGGCCAGCCGTTCTCCCGACATTAGATGTAGATTGACCCCAGTCAGGGCCTGTACTCCGGAGAAATTTTTGGAAACAGCTAGAACAGAAAGGAGGGAATCATTGTTCATTGCAGTGTTGTTGACTGTTTGGTTCATTCGTGACGGATACTTCCTGATACGGGACAAGGGAGTTTCTAACAAGGAAATCCCTTTGGCAAATAGATCAAATTTTTGGCTTTGAGAGTTTCAATTTTAGATCCGCCCAAAAATCGTCAACATTGTTACGCCTAATCTGCCGTGCTGGAATGTCCACGAATCCCTCAGCAGGGATTACGGAATAATCTCCAGCTACCAAAGCTGCCAAAATTCGCACGGATTCGTAACCATACCTGTAAGGATCCTGAACTATAGTTCCATAAATCTCTCCGTCCTGAATAGCTTGCAGAGTTTGGTAGTCCTCGTCAAATGCGATGATTACTATCTCTCCTAAGCGATCTGTTCGCCGGACAGCTTCTAGAATCATAGGCGGATTGTAGGCAAAGAGACCAACCATTGCAGCAAGATCTGGAAATCGAGCCATTGCATCTTCAGCATTTGCTTTTGCTTTTGCTAAATCAAATTGATCCGTTAAGGTTCCCACAACAGAAAACTTTTCGTTTTTTAAAACCTGGTGAGGTGGATCATACCTTGTTGGGTTGTATGATCGGTCGAGAACTTCGTCGATGAATCCCTGGCGCCGTCGACGGGAGTTGTTCTGTTCGAGCCGTCCCACTAGAATCATGATTTCCCCCCCCTCGGGAAGGGCCTCCTTAAGGAGCTGCCCACAGAGTCTTCCTGCTTTATAGTTATCCATTCCGATGTAGCACAAACGGTTCGTTCCGGGAGCATCCGAATCCTGGGTAATAATCAGGCTTTTACGGGCCGCTTCATCGATGAGATCCTTCTGATTTTCAGGATCGATAGGACTAATAGCGATTCCATCCACTCCAAAAGTCAGTAGATCTTGAATTATACGCTTCTGATCACTAATTCCCTCGGCGGGCATGTGTACCGAAACCGCAACCTTGAATTTTTCTCCAGCGTTTTCCACACCTTTTGCCGCGATTGTCCAAAAAGAGGCTACTCCATTTGTGACAAATGCTATGCTGGCTTTAGAGTGGGACTGTCTTTGTAGTTCACAACTCCCCCCAATAATCAGGAAAAAAAACAGAAAACAAACGCTTCGAATCATAGCGGCTTTTCATCTCCGTCTTTTCGGCCAATGCAATGGCATGTAAGCATAGGATTGTTCTTAATTGCCTGTTCTTACCTTGTCACACTCTTCCCGAACTCGGGGGCTGTTTGAACATGCAATACTTTCCGTTACTCCCGAAGAAATCGGAGCACAAGCCACTGTTACAGCTGTTTGCCGGGCTTCTTCTTTAGTGCTTCCAGAAGCAGAGGCGCAATTGGTAAGTCCACGATACTCAACACAAACAAAACAAGATATTACTTTTAATTTCATGGTTGAATAGACCACAATTCCTGCAAAAGCGAGAAATACCAAAGGGACGATCAAGCGTTTCATGCCTATCATAAGTGCCTTAGAAGTTTAACAGTCCTCTTTTAAACGTTCTACGAAAGTCTTATTCATTATTTCCTTGTCTCGACAATCAGCCCTATTCTGTTGTATCTCTTTTCCCAATGCATTCGTTTCTAATATCTAATTCTTTTCCACCACTTATTAAGGAGGCATGGAAGTGGGTAGCCAGCCTGGATTCTAGAGAAATTCTCATAGTCACACCTACAATGGCGAGCGCAGATGACTTTGTTCGTTCGCCTGAAGCCTTGAACTCTAAGGTAGCAAGTTTTCAAAGAAAAACTTTGTTAAGACTAGCCGAAGAAATCGCCATTCCTGAAATGGCAGAGCGCCGAGTTTTGCCGGTCACTAGATTAGGAGTAGAAGCACTTTGCAATCTTACAATAAATCATGCTTCCAGGGCTGATCAACTGACCTATTTCAGTGAAGTAGCTGATACTCCTGGCATGTCCCGAGCTTTAGCTCAGACTCTTCGGGGATTGCGCCTGCAGGAAGTCGACTTCTCGAGATTGGAGGGTATAGGGGAGTCGGGAAAGGATTTACAGAGACTAGGTCGAGAATACGAAAACTGTCTGGAGGAAAACAATCTGGCAGATTCCGCAATGACTTATAGGTTTGCCATCGACAGAGTTCAAAATAAAGGAATTCAGGGAGGCACCCTTCCAATCCTTTTCTATCATCAAAGATTTAATAACTTACTAGAGACAAGATTTGCAGCAGCTCTGGCACAAAACGCTTCCCAGGTTTTAATTCTTGCCCTCGAATCCGATAAAGAGACGATTCAATCTTTTTCCACTGTTGTAAAGGCAAAACCCCACTTAGTGAAGGATCTTAACGGTGGAGTTCTTTTAAAAAGAATTCGTGAACATCTCTTTTGCCCGCGGATTCCCCCTTCCTCTTTTAGCAAGGAAGACTCGAGTTTCGAGTTTTTCTCAGCCCCTGGAGAAAGCCGAGAGTGTGTTGAAATTGCCCGTCGAGTTCGTATGGCCGTCGAAAATGGAATTCGTTTTGACCAGGTAGCAGTTGCCCTTCGGAAGCCAGAGAATTATTTCCCTTTTTTGGAGGATGCCTTTCAACGGGCAAAAATCCCGGCCTATTTTTCTGGAGGTATTTGTCGTCCTAACCCAGCGGGAAGAGCTTTTTTGGCCCTGTTGGAATGTGCCAGAGAAGGCCTTTCAGCAAAGCGCTTTGCTGAGTATCTATCATTAGCACAGGTTCCAACTGAGGTAAATACGGATCCTGCACTCAATGATGAGGCATGGGTGGAGCCACAAACTAAACAGACTTCCTTCAAAACAGGTCTTTTCTCGGAGCACCCAGAACGTAATCCGGAGGCCTTGACGTTATCAAATCCAGAAAATTCACGCGATCTTTCGGAAAGTCTGAGAGTCCTAGAGCAATGGGATCAATTGCTTATTGAGGCAGCTGTCATCGAAGGGAAAGATCGTTGGGATAGAAGATTGAAAGTCTTAGAAAATGAAGTGAAACTGCAGATAAGACAACATAAAAATGACCCTTTAGGAAAAAGATCTTCGCTTTGCCAAAAACTTTTTTTTCTATCTAATCTTAAAAGTTTTTCTCTGCCCTTAATTGAGCTATTAGATCAGTTTCCAATCCGGACGAGTTGGAATCATTGGCTTTTAACCCTAGAGGAACTTGCAGTTAAATCTCTGAAACATCCTGAGTCGGTTCTTTCTGTCTTGGCTGAACTAAAACCACTGGGAAAAGTTAAATCCGTGGGACTAGAGGAAGTCAGACGTGTTTTAGGAGAGCGTCTGACCTTGCTTCGGGAACAGCCTCCATCAAACCGTTATGGTTGTGTGACTGTGGCTGGTATCTCTGAATTGTGGGGGCGTTCTTTTGCCCTTGTATTCCTGCCAGGATTGGCAGAGGGCATTTTCCCCGGTAAGGCACGGGAAGATCCCCTTTTTCTTGATTGGCAGCGAGGGAAGTTAGAAATGCCCCCTCTTTTACCAAAAAAGCGCTCTGATGAAAGATTGCTCCTTAGAGTAGCCGTGGCTACAGCTTCTCGGCGGCTAGTTGTATCTTATCCAAGAATCGATGTGGCCGAGGGTAGATCACGGGTTCCCTCTTTTTATGCTCTTGATATTTTGAGAGCAGCGGAGGGAAAACTTCCTGACTTGGAAACTCTTTCAAAAAGGGCAGCTGACGCCTTCTCGAGTCGTCTTGGTTGGCCAGCGCCCAAGGATCCAGTCATGGCGATAGACGATACAGAGTTTGATCTCTCCCTACTACATTTGGGCCCGAAGGAACGTTTAGGTAGAGGTAGGGCGCACTTTTTACTCGAGGTCAATGACCACCTGAAAGCTTCTTTAAGAACTCGAGCCAGAAGATGGCATCGTAAATTTTTTCCTGCCGATGGTCTTGTAGAGCCAAGTCCAAAGTCTATTGAGATATTGGAGGGTAAGAGCTTGAGAAATAGGAGCTTTTCCGCAAACTCTCTACAAAAGTATGCAGTTTGTCCTTACAAGTTTTTTCTATCTTCTATTCAACAAATCAGAGCCAGAGAAAACCCTGGTGCTCTTCAGCAGTTGGACCCTTTGACTCGAGGAGGTCTATTTCACGAAGTACAGTTCCGATTTCTTGATAAACTTAGACGTACAGGGAATCTTCCGATAACTCCTGCCTCGGAAGGAGCAGCCCTTAACGAGCTTGACAAGGTCTTTTCGACAGTATCTCGATCAGCTCAGGAAAATCTGGCACCTGCAATTCCAAGGATTTGGGAAAATGAGATGGAGGAGCTTTTAACAGATCTTCGAGGTTGGTTAAAAGAAATGTGCAGCAGTAAAGATGACTGGTTGCCATCCCATTTCGAATTAGCCTTCGGCTTGTCACGCGACAGTAGCCGGGATCCAGATAGCAGAGTCGAGGAAGTGCAAATATTGAATGGATTCAAATTACGAGGGGCAATTGATCTAGTTGAAACTAGAAAAAAAGATGGAAGGACGACTGCCCGCGTTACGGACCACAAAACAAGCAGTAAGCCATCAAAACAAACTCCAGAGCTTGCGGTAGGGGGAGGAGAGATTCTTCAGCCACTTATATATGCTCTTGTTGTTGAGCAATTACTGGAGAAGGAAGTGGAATATGGGCAGCTTTTCTATTGCACCCCTCGTGGAGAATATCACCAACAAAAAGTTAGCATCCATGCTGAGAACCGTGGAAAGCTTGAGCAGGTTCTTGAGGTAGTTGATCGGAATATCAAAAAAGGTTTTCTCCCTGCAGCTCCTAAAGAAAAGGCTTGTCGTCATTGCGACTTTCAGCCAATTTGTGGGCCTTATGAAGAAATTCGAATTAAGAAAAAGGACAAGCGACTTTTAATTGACTTAGAAGAGTTGAGGGAGCTTCCCTGATGTCAACTCGATCGGAATTAATTGATCATAGAGCTAGAAAGGAGTTGAAGAATAATCTCGACCAAAGTTTTCTAGTCGAGGCTTCTGCTGGTACTGGAAAAACCACCGTACTGGTCCATCGCCTGGTAGCCCTTTTGCAATCGGGTCGAACAACTGTTGATAGGGTAGTGGCTGTTACCTATACTCGAAAAGCAGCAGGAGAACTAAAGCTTCGTCTCCGTCAGGAATTAGAAAAAGCTCGCCAGAATGCTTCTAAAACCTCCATTCGGAAGAATGTTGAAGCAGCGATCGCTTCACTCGAAGAAGCCAGAATAGGAACCATTCACTCTTTCTGTGCTGAGATTTTACGAGAACGGCCCGTAGAAGCCAGTGTTGACCCAGATTTTCAAGAGTTATCATCAGAAGAAGAGGGTCACTTGTTTAACCAAGTGTTCAAAAGATGGTTTGAAGAAAAATTAATTGAAATGCCGGAAGTTCTAAGTCGGGCTTTGGAAAAAGTAAGGGCTAATAAACAATCTCAGGATCCACCCCTGGAGAGCCTTTGCAAAGAAGCCAGAAGCTTAGCTCAATGGCGGGATTATCCTCAGTCGTGGGAGACGCGTTTCTTTAATCGAAAACAAAAAATTTCCGACATTGTTGCAGAGTCAATTAAGCTAGCTCAGGCAAGTGAACAGTGCCCAGAACACGAAGATGCACTAAGAAGCGACCTTAAACCCCTAAGGCGCTTTGTTGACGATCTAAAACGATCACTTTCAGTAAAACCTACCGGTGCTCTGGCGTCTAAAGATTATGATAATTTAGAAGCAAAGCTGAGCA
This sequence comes from uncultured Acidobacteriota bacterium, assembly GCA_964569605.1. Lineage (GTDB taxonomy): Bacteria > Acidobacteriota > UBA6911 > RPQK01 > CBDAPI01 > CBDAPI01. The sequence continues at coordinate 8,455 of CAZMUJ010000071.1, read as the reverse complement.
ACAAGTTGCTTGTAAATCTTAAAAAAAAGATAAGGAAAGGTTCAGGGGAATTCTCGGAGTCGATGTCTCGTCAGGAGGCCCTAGAAAAGCGAGATCAACTTGTCAAGATGTTAGAAGATTTTAAACAAAACTCAGAAGCTCATCTAGCTGCCTCGCTAAGGCTCCTTTTAGAGTCTGCAGTTAATAAATTTGAGGAAGTCAAAAAGCAGATGGGCAAGGTTGATTTTGTTGATCTTCTTCTTATGGTTCGAAATGTGTTGCGAGACTATACGGAAGTTAGAAAACATCTCAATGCAAGGTTTACTCACATTTTCGTTGATGAGTTCCAGGACACGGATCCTCTTCAGGTTGAGATCCTATTGCTTTTGTCAGCTTCGAATGTAAATGAGAATAATTGGCGCTGTGTCAGGATAACAAAAGGGAAACTTTTTATTGTTGGAGACCCCAAGCAGTCGATTTATCGCTTTCGCCGTGCGGATGTAAAACTTTACGAAGATGTGAAGAGAAGACTACGGGAGGCGGGGGTTCAGCTTCTTCACTTAGAAACCAACTTTAGGTCGGTAGAACCCTTGCAAAGAGCCATTAATGCTTCTTTCGAAGGGGTATTTGACGGTAACGTTGTCACTAGCCAGCCACAACATGTTCCGCTCCAGTTTCCGTCTGGGTCACAATCTCCCACTCCCTTAACAAGGAAAGACAAGACTCCCCCAGAATTAATTGCTCTTCCTGTTCCAGAACCCGAAATCTATAGGGGAGAATTGACACACAAATCCTTTCACAAATCGTTTCCCACAGCCGCAGCCTCTTTTGTTGATTGGATTCTGAATAAGCAGCCCTGGGAGCTAACCCATCCTGAAAGACCAAGTGAAAAAATACCTATCGAAGCCCGTCACATCACTTTTCTTTTCCGACGATACACGAACTGGAAGGAAGATGTGACTCGCCCCTATGTTAGAGCTCTCGATATTTTGCGGATTCCCCATGTTTTGGTAGCGTCCAAAACTTTGCACCATCGAGAAGAAGTAGCAAACTTGAGAGCGATACTTAAGGCAGTTGAATGGCCTGACGATGAATTGAACGTTTTTGCAACGCTTCGAGGCCCGTTTTTTGCTGTGCAAGATTCGCTTCTTCTTGAATATAGAAAGATAATTGGTAAGCTTCATCCCTTTCAAGAAGTAAGCGCCAAAGCGAAGAAGGAGTTTCCTCGAATTGTCGAGGTTTTGGAGTTGCTAGCGGAACTTCACTATCACCGAAATCATCGTCCCATTGTTGAAACACTGAATAAAATTCTTGAATTTTGTAGGGCTCACATTGGATTGGCTCTTCGCCCAACTGGTCAACAAATCCTTGCCAATGTGCAGAGAATATATGATCTTGCCCGTGGCTTTGAGTTTAATGGTGGCCTGTCTTTTCGTGGTTTTGTGGAGTTTTTAGAAGAGGAATCAAATCGATCTAATTCGAAGGAGCCAACAGTTCTCGAGGAAGCTGCGGATGGGGTTCGCCTAATGACCTTACATGCGGCCAAAGGATTGGAGTCCCCTATAGTTGTTTTGATGGATGTCACGTGTAGAATCTCCCAAAAACCAAGGCAGTATGTCGACCATGAAAGGGGACTTTGTGCCCTTCAACTACTCGATTGCAAACCCTGGGAACTAGTCGACAACCTCGAACTTGAGCAAGGAAAGGACAATGCAGAAGGACAACGTGTTGCCTATGTTGCGGCTACTAGAGCTCGAGAAATGTTGGTTGTTCCAGCTCTAGGCATTGGTCCCAAGTATTATAGTAAAGGCTGGATTTCAGCACTAAACCCAGCTGTTTATCCTGCTCCGGAGTCTTGGTATAATCCGGATCCTTCTCCTGATGGCTGCCCCAAATTTGGCGATAGAACGGTTGTCATCCCTCCTTTGAATCGTGATGGAACTCCACTGGACATGATTAAGCCAGGGCTTCACCGCCCGTTGAAAGGAGATCACAGAGTCTTATGGTGGGACCCTAATGTTCTTCAAATTGATTCCACTCCAGACTTAGGTCTTCGTGAAGAAGAAATTTTAATCTATGATGAGTCAGGATCGGCCAAAGGCTTGCAATGTTATCAATCTTGGAAAACTCATCGGGAGAAGATTGTGCAGGCAGGTTCCAAGGAGTCGCTCTCTATTATCCACCCTAGCGAAGCTCAGTTTCCATCTCCAAAGCAATACAATGTGAAGGTACGTAAAATTGAAACGTTGTGTTTGTCCTCTCTGTGGAAAAGATTCTGTGTTCTGGTCCATACTTTATTAAGGGTCTTACCATTTCTTTCGAGTCTGTATGAACTCAATGATCTCGCATATTTTCACGCGCGAGTTATGCGGGCAACAGAGCGAGAAACCAAAGTTTCTGTCCGGGTTGTTCACCAAGTTCTGAAGAATCAGCTTGTAAAAAAGGCTGCTTCTGCGGATCATTGCCTGAGAGAATTCCCAATTACCCACCGCCTAGAAGGGAACAAACTTATTGAAGGTAGCATTGATCTTGCCTTCAGCGACTCTGAAAGCTGGACCTTAATCGATTTCAAAACCTCCTCTGATTTTGATGAACATCGCACGGAATATCTTAACCAGATTCAATGGTATGCTCTGGCCTTAGAAGAAGTTGTAAAGGCCGAGATAAGACCATATCTTCTCTGGATTCAGTGAACTTTGATAAAGCAACCTAAGGCTTAATCACTTTCCCAAACTGGTCTTGGGGGGAAATACTGGATTTTAGGGACCCATATCCACTAATGGAGTGATGAAACTGTAGTTTTCTTCGAAAGGATTGTTAAAGATATTACTAGTCTGTTTGCAATGTTTGTGGCCGCCTTATTTCTGAAGTGTAGAGGTGGTTTCTCAGGGATCAAGAGTGTTCAAAAAGAGCACACCAAATGTGTTATTAATTCTTCCTGGTCATTGTGAACTGACCACTGGCCTGTAACCTGATATTTACTGTAATTTTAGCAGGGTCTTCTGGCTGTATTATCAGTTCACCGAAGGTCGTATTAAATTTGGTGAGAGTGACACTGTATATTCCTGGAGACACAGACACTGAGGAGACTCCAGTTCGGCCCTGAAAATCGATCTTTGAGCTTCTGAAGGTGTCACCTTCAGAATTGCGCAAAACATAAGCGAGATTGGCAACACGATAGATGTCAAAATCGGAAGATTTGCTTTTAGAAATTCGGATAGAGATACGCCGTGGCTCGTTTGCTTTCTTTATCCAGTCCTGTCGTTTCTGATAGCGATCGGTCACTTCTTGGAACAACTCTGGATCAAATTGTTCGTCGAGCCAGAATTGGAAGTTTTCCCGAGTGTTCTGGATAGTCTGGTTGACGATCTTCAAGAGCTCATCTTCCCCTTTTCTTACAGCAACTCCACATTCCACTCTTTCAACAACAAAATCGGGTAAAATTTCAAGGTGAGATACTCCAGTCATGGTTGCAAGGGAATATGCTGCCATGATTCGGTCGTCAATCACTGCGTCGACATCTCCACTACGAAGCTGGAGGATACTTTCGTCCAGTGTGTCGATAGAGATGATCTTGGCTTTGGGGTATTTAGTCTGGACTATTGTTTCCCCTGCCGTTCCTGCACGAACCCCAATTTTGAGCTTCCCTAGGTTTTCGCGACGAACTTTATCATTACGACTTGGGTTAATGACTACCACCAGCTCAGATGTGTAATAGGTTTTAGAGAATGATAGCTGCTGTTCACGTTCGTTTGTTTTTCCAAAGACAGAAATGACAAAGTCTGCTTCGTCATTTAGCAAAGCCGAGATGAGACCCTTGTAATCCCGCTGTATCCAAAATGGCTTAATGTCAGTTTTTTTTAGCTTTTTCCCAATATCCTGAATAATGTGTTTGGCTAATGTGGGCTCAGGACCGACGAATACAGTTTCCACTTGATGTAGGAATGGAGCTTCGAATGGTACGGCAGCAATATAGGCATAACCTTCCTTTTGTATTTGCTTTAGGGTGTCCTTGTGCTCGGGCCCACCACAACTAAGGATTGTGGTAATAAGTGTGACTAAGAAAAACAGGTATTTTATTCCACATTGTTTTGAAGCTGACTGTCTGAAATTCATTGTAGTTAGACTTTTCAAGTAATTTTAGTTTTTATGATTGACTAATTCTTCTGATACTTTAATCCTTTGCCTCTGTATCTCTTAAAATACAACAAAAAAAGTGTTGGCTTGGTTTTTCACAAGACAAGAGAGGAAAATCAAGCAGCATGTGGTCTGAATTTACGATTTACCGATAAAAGGGATTCTCTCCTGAAGCATGATCTGTTACATCGACTACCTCCTCAATCTCAGGAATCAGCTCTTTTATTCGAGCTTCAATGCCTTGTTTTAGAGTAACATCAACCATGCCACAGCCGTGGCAGCCACCTCCAAAACTAAGATATGCTCGATTTTCCTTAACCCCAAGAAAATTCACCTGACCACCGTGAGCAGCAACTGCTTGGTTAATTTCTGAGTTAATCAAATGTTCAACTTTTTCAGCGGTTGCCCCAGTCAAATCTGTCCGCAGACCTTTTCCTAATTCCGGAATCTTTGGTTGATTGGGGTTGTCAAATCGAAAGCCACTATTCAAGATTCCTTCTTCATAGTCAACAGTTGCTCCCTCTAAATTTCTTGCACTAACAGGGTCGACAAAAACTTTAATCCCGTTACTTTCCAGGATTTCATCATCATCACGAAGATCCTTTTCCCCGACTAATCTCATGCCATAAGAGAACTGAGCAGTTCCGTTCGTTGTTGCCTCTATACGTAAGGCCGTTTTTTTTGGTTCTTTAAGACCATCTATGATTTGTGCATGGGCTTCGTCGGTTATCTTTAAATGGGGCATTTACCAAGTCCTCAATGGCATATAAAATATTATCAAAATGTTCTCAATTTAGACGAATCAATCTTTTGATAAACAGTGAATGGTTTTACAAAGCTCTATGAATCATAGATTGATGAATATGGCCTAGAGGCCGACACTAATAAGTTTTTAGTTAAAGAATTTTTATGGTTTTTGTGAGATTATACTAGTTTACTAGTGTTCTCAAGGGAAGCAAGTAAGGGTAATTGTGTCAGGTTTTTACGTTTTTTGAAAGCCAAAAAGAAAGGGCAGGATTCATGTTAGGAGCAGGTTTAAGAGCATTGAAGTATGCTGATAGAGCCCTATGCTTTACAGCGGCCAAGACATTTAAAGCTATACAATTTTTCAACAAGTATCATAGGAAACCGGCCTTTACTCCTAAATGGTCAGATAAGCCATTATTGAAGTCGTGGCAAAAAACAAAGCCCAATCTAGGGTGGCCCCGAGAGACCGATTCTCTTTGCCCTAAGTGTGTTGTTGAAGCTCGAGAAAAGATCATAAACGGTGAAGAGGATTATCAAATTCTTATTGATGAGAAAGTTGGAGAGATCAAGGCCAAGGTCATTGAAAAAAACAATGAGATTTGGATGATAAAAGAATGTCCACTGCACGGGAAGATTGAAGACGTCATGGCCATTGATGCTAACTTTCTGCGTTGGATCGAAAGTAATTTTCCAGGTCGTGACATCCGAGCTCATAACGACAAGGATCTCCACAACCATGGATCGAGTACTATTCGCCACGGCCGTGGATCAGTTCTAACGGTGGACCTGACTAATCGTTGTAACATGATGTGTGACCCTTGTTTTATGGATGCTAACCAGGTTGGTTTTGTTCACGAATTGGAGTGGCAGGAGATTAAGGAGATCCTTGACAATGCTCTGAAAATTAAGCCCCGACGGCAGATGTCAGTTCAATTTTCAGGAGGGGAGCCTACCATCTCACCTCATTTTTTCCGGGCTGTCAAATATGCTCGTAAGATCGGATACAATAGCGTTCAAGCAGCGACGAATGGAATTGAGTTTGCTCAGAGTAAAGAATTTAGCCGTAGAGCTGCCGAGGCTGGCCTACGTTTTCTTTATTATCAATTCGATGGGGTAGGCAACGAAGCAAATAGTCATCGGCATATTGGCAATCTCTTCGACATTAAGTTAAGAGGCATTGAGAATGCTCATGAAGCTGGCATTGAGATTGTTCTGGTTACCACGTTAGTGAACGATGTTAATAACGATCAAGTGGGACCAATAATTCGCTTTGCCATGGACAACCCTAAAAAAATCGCCTTCATTGCTTTCCAGCCTGTATCTTTTACTGGGAGAGATGAGGCCGTCACTGACGAACGTCGATTGCGTCAACGCTACACCCTCTCGCATCTAGCCCACGATGTTAAAAAACAAACTGGAATGACAGAGCCTACACGCGACTGGTTCCCTCTTTCCCTTATGGGAGCCTTTGCTGACTTTGCTGATCATGTTCATGGTCCCGAGGCTGACTGGGGCCAAGTTAGTTGTGGTTGTCATCCTAACTGTGGGGTGGGCACCGCTGTGATGGTTGATAAAGAAACCAAAGAATATGCGGCTGTACCTGAATTTTTAAGTATCCCTGGCTTAGTCCGAGACATGCAGGCGATCACTGATTCTGGGCGTGGAAAGATGTTTTCAAACTTTATGATGGCATTGGCTTTGCTCAAAAATTACAAACCCTTTTCGGCTCCTTCACAATTAACTCTCTGGGAGGTTCTTAAAAAATTTGATAAAAGCTTTGGATTGACAGGGCGGAGCTATGGAGAAGGTTCTGATCGACGAGGTGATCGTTGGAATTTTCTTTTTGTTGCTGGGATGTGGTTTCAGGATCTGTTCAACTATGATTTCCGACGCACGGAAATGTGTATCATTCCCTATGCTACTCAAGAAGGTGAAATTTCTTTCTGTGCCTATAATACAGGTCATGGATGGCGCAACATTATTGAGAATATGCATCAGAATGCTACAGTTGCGAAATGGTATGAAGAACATGGGAGACATGAAATCTTCGCCGGTGGTAAAGACGTTGCCCTGAAAAACTACGAACACTCCTTAAAGCTCAATGCTAAGGATGTTGCTTCTCAACGCAAGCAATCCTCATTGCCCCAAACAGCGCGTGATGAAAAGATGGCCCGCCGTAAAGCGGCCAGAGAGGCTGCCCAGGTAAAAAAATACTACGAAGAGAAAGTGATGGGGAAAAAGGAAGAAAAGGAAACGCTAGTTCAGATCTCAACACGGTAAATAGCTCTCTATCGCTATGATGTCCCAATTAGCCGAAAAAGATTGTGTTCCTTGCCGAGGGGGAGTGCCTCCGCTTACCACAGACGAAATTGAGCCTTTTCTGGCTCAACTCGCCGGATGGGAAGTAATGGATACCCACCATCTGGAAAAAGGCTATGATTTCCCTGATTTTCTATCTGCACTCGATTTTGTGAATCAGATAGGATTAATTGCTGAGCAACAGGGCCATCATCCCGATGTTTTTCTGAGCTGGGGAAAAGTGGGTATCAAAATTTGGACTCACAAAATCAACGGGCTTACCGAGAGTGACTTTGTCCTAGCTGCTAAGATAGACAAACTTCTTGGATAAGTCTGTTTAGTTTCCCATGAAATCTAAATAATTAGGATATGAAATCTTTGGCTAGTTTGAACCCAATGATTTTTCAGTTTCCATTAGGGTGGTAGCGATATTCTAATAGAGTCCAAAGCTATGTCAAAAGCACCTTGCATTGCAATTGTTGGAGCTACTGGGGCTGTAGGTCGGGAGATTCTAACGGTGCTCTCCCAGCGCGATTTCCCGCTGGGAAATCTGCGTTTGTTGGCTAGTCATCGATCTATGGGAACGGTTATTTCATGGAGAGGTACAACCTATACCGTTGAGAAACTAGGTGAGGAGTCTTTTGATGGAGTAGATATTGTATTCTTTTCTGCGGGTGCCTCCATCAGTCAGCGGTATGCTCCGATTGCAGTGTCTCGAGGCTGTTTAGTTGTGGACAACTCCTCGGCTTTTCGAATGAATATAGACACACCGCTAGTAGTGCCCGAAGTAAATCCTCATGCTTTAGTTGATCATTCCAGGTTGATCGCTGTTCCCAACTGTTCAACAATCCTTTTGTGTGTAGCAATCTGGCCACTTCATCAACGAGCCAAAATCAAGAGAATATTAGTTAGCACATATCAGGCAGCCTCAGGGGCGGGAGCTATTGCAATGGCTGAGTTGGCACAGCAAGCTCGGGACTGGGTAGCAGAAGAGCCAATTACTAAGCAGTTTTTTGGCAGGCAATATATTTTCAATGTTTTCTGTCATGAATCAAAGATGGATCAAAGTTCTGGCTATAACAATGAAGAACTAAAAATGGCCGAAGAAACGCGCAAAATTTTTGGAAATGAATGCTTGGAAATAGCAGCTACTTGTGTGAGAGTTCCTGTGCTTAGAGCACATAGTCAAGCAGTCTACCTGACGTTTGAAGATCCCATCTCTGTAGAGGAATCTCGCTCGATTTTAAAACGCGCTCCGGGAGTAGAAGTTTTGGATGATCGAGAAAATAATCAG
>CAZMUJ010000070.1:0-15504 GCA_964569605.1 uncultured Acidobacteriota bacterium | reverse complement strand
TCGGTACTCCTCCATGATCTCTAAAGCCAATTCATTACAGCTGAGGGTCCTTGTAAATGTCAAGACTAGATATGTGCTTCCACGATCCTCTAAGCCTGTTGTATGATTCTTTAGGTGGGCTCTTAAGTTAGCCCTTTTCTTTAAGTTTGGTCCCAGATAAAGATGTCTGGAAGCATAGCAAGTCTGTGATGAAATAGTATTAAAAGGATTTGAGTGTGTATCTCAGATCTCCCGAATTCTGGTGAAAAAAGATTATACTTACTGTAGTAAAGTCCATGGGGTATGAGGTAAAGATACAATGTCCTATCAAGTATTAGCCAGAAAATGGCGTCCTCAGACGTTTGGAAGCCTAATAGGGCAGGAGTCTGTCATTAAGACCTTACAGAATGCGATTGTTCAGGATCGTGTAGCCCATGCTTTTTGTTTTTCGGGGGTTCGTGGTGTGGGAAAAACATCTGCAGCTCGCATTCTGGCGATGGCTCTAAACTGCCAAAAGGGAGTTTCAGAGAATCCCTGTGGAAAATGTGACTCCTGTCTTGAAATAGCTTCATCGGGAAGTGTTGATGTGCTGGAAATTGACGCCGCTTCAAACACAGGGATTGATAATATTCGAGAGATTAGAGAGAGCGTTCGTTATCGTCCGGCCCGGGATGCGTTTAAAATCTTTATTATTGACGAGGTTCATATGTTGTCTAGGGGTGCTTTTAACGCGCTCTTAAAGACGCTAGAAGAACCACCTGCACACGTCAAGTTCATCTTAGCAACGACAGAACTGCACAAAATTCCGGAGACCATTACTTCCAGGTGCCAAAGTTTTGAATTTAAACGAATTTCATTTTCAGTTATTTCTCAACGACTGCACGAAATTTGTGATGAAGAAGGAGTTTCGATTTCTAAGTATTCGTTAGAAGCAATTGCTTCATCTGCACAGGGTAGTATGAGAGATGCTCTCTCGGCTCTTGATCGGGTACTAGCCTTCGGAGGATCCTCGATTAAAGATCAGGAAGTTATTTCTTTACTTGGAATCATAGATGATAGCGTTGTTATTTCTTTGGTTCAACAAGTGATAGAGCGAGAACGAAAAGCTCTTCTTCGCGTTCTTAACAATTTGGCTGATAGTGGCATAGAAGCACAAAATTTAGTAAGAAAAATCTTACAACATATTCGAAACCTTACGGTCTGCAAAATTGTGGGATGGGATGAAGGTCTTCTTCAGCTTCCGGATAATCTTCGCAAGTCTTTACTTGAGCAATCCGACGTATTAAGCCACCTGGAATTGATCCGTTTTTACGATCTATTGGTGCGAACGGAGGAGGAAATGAGACTCCATCACAATCCACACCTTCATTTAGAGATGGCTTTGATGAGTCTGGTCGAGTTGTCAGGGTTGTCGGACCTAGAGGAAGCAATATCGGGTCTTAGGGAAACCATCCCCAATGAATCCTATCCATCACAGGAGTCTCAAGAAAAGGTTAAGAGACAAACAGAAGTAGAAGAAAGACCTTTAGGGGAAAATACTCAAAAAAAGTCCCCTGTAGCCGAACCTATTGATTCAGATAAAGAGGTGGTTCCATTACTAATGGCGCTGCTTCAGAAGGAAAATATTCTTCTTCATGTATCCCTTAGCAATACAAGGGAAATGACATATGAAGTAGATACTCTAAAAATTGTCTATACACCAACAGCAAGTTTTCACTACAGGATGTTGGGTTCTGAAGAACAAAATGAATTAGCTAAGTTCTGTAAGAAAATCAGAGGAATAGAAACTAAGGTTGAAGTAATTTTAAAAGATAAGGAAGAGGTTTCTACTGCTCAGAAGGATCCAATTAAAGATCCAGCTGTTCAGCAGTTTTTAAAGGCTTTTCCCGGTAAGTATGTTGTCGAGAACGATAAAAAAGAATGAGACTCAATCAAACACAAGAATCAATGAAAAGGTCTCAGGTAAGTATGAGTCTATTTACCTTGAATGTTCTTCTGGGGAAAAAGCCTGTTTCTATCGTATGTACACACTGAAAAAAGTAGAAGTTATGAAATTGACATAGAGAATATGGATTTGTATGTCGTTGCTCATACTTAAAAATTTGATGATCAAGTCTTTAAAAGTACTACTTAGTGGATGGAATAAAAAAGCAACTACGGGTGTGCGGACCCATACAGTTGTTTTTGGGATTGAGATGACTAGGAGTTATGGCTATGGATAATTCCAGAGATCCATTGAAACAACTTATTGAACAACTCAAAAAGTTGCCAGGGATCGGATCTAAATCAGCTCAGCGCATTGTCTTTTACCTGGTTCGTCAATCTCTAGAAAACTGTACCGAGTTGGCAGATGCTATTTTGGAACTGAAGCAAGAACTGATTCTCTGCTCGACTTGCAATGACATAAGCCACATAGATCCCTGTCAAATTTGCAGAGATTCAGGTCGAGATCTCTCCAAAATCTGTGTTGTGGAGGAACCCTTCAATGTACATTCCATTGAGAAGGGTGGACACTATCGGGGGACGTATCATGTTCTTCATGGCGCTATTTCTCCTCTCAATGGCATCGGTCCAGATCGTCTCAAGATTGAGAATTTGTTTGATCGACTTCGGGATGATTCTATTAAAGAAGTGATTTTAGCAACGAATCCAACCAGTGATGGTGAAGCTACCGCTCATTACCTGAGCAGATTGATCAAGCCAATGGATATTATAGTTTCACGAATTGCTTTTGGGATCCCTGTGGGCAGTGACATCGAATATGCTGATGAGGTCACGTTGTCTAGGGCCATTTCAGGTAGGCAAAAGCTCTAAATTCAAAGAATTGAGATGTTTTGATCTATAAAAAAGATCAGGTTGGACGATTGGAACGGATTTGGGTTAAACGATCTACTGGTAATCCGATGGACACAAGAAAAAATGTTTTGTTAGTTACAGGTCAGGGACTTAAAGGTAATCTCCATCAGGGTGGGAAAAGGCAGATTACGCTTCTTGATCAATTAGCCTGGAAAAATATGATTTTTGAACTTGGGGTGGAGTTAGATCCTATAAATAGAAGGGCAAATCTTCTGTTGAGTGGAATTTCTCTTACTAAAACGGGAGGTCACATTCTAAAAATAGGGGGAACTCGACTACGAATAATTGGTGAGACAAAACCTTGCCAACAAATGGACAATGTTTTTCGGGGACTACAACAAGCTATGAAAAGAAAGTGGCGAGGTGGAGTTCATGGGGAAGTCGTGACAGGAGGAGCAGTCCAGGTTGGTGATCACGTATGCTGGGAAGTATAGGTTCTCTTAGAATTGTTTTTGTTTCGAAGTTATGAGGTCTGGAATCTAGGAATCCCACTGGTATATTCTGTGGAGTCATGAAAACTAAACTGATTATTTTCGGATCTGGATGTGCTGGCTCTACAGCTGCTATTTACTCTGCTCGAGCTAATCTTAGACCAATTGTTTTGGAGGGACACGAGCCCGGAGGTCAGCTTTCATTGACTACAGACGTAGAGAACTACCCTGGTTTTCCGCAAGGGATTCAGGGTCCTGATCTAGTGTTACGGATGAAGGAACAAGCTGAGAAGTTTGGGGCAAATTACAAAATGGAAGAAGTTGAGGGGGTTTGTCTGGATAATCGTCCCTTTAGGGTCCAAACAAATAGACAGGAATACCTAACAGAAGCCATTATTGTGGCAGCGGGGGCTTCGGCAAAACTAATGGGATTGGAATCTGAGAGAGTATTACTTGGGCATGGTGTCTCTACATGTGCCACATGTGATGGGGTTTTTTTTAGGGATCAAAAAGTCATGGTTGTTGGTGGAGGGGATACTGCAATGGAAGAATCACTCTTTTTGACCAAGTTTGCGAGAAAGGTAATAGTTGTTCATAGGAGAGAAGAACTACGTGCGTCTAAAATCATGGCAAAGCGAGCTTTGGACCATCCTAAAATAGAATTCCTTTGGAATACGGTAATCACTGATATTTTTGATCCTGCTAAGTTACGGGTTGAGGCTGTGCGATCTCGGAATATCAAAACTGGAGCGGAGAAAACTACACCCATTGACGGTGTATTTATTGGTATTGGACACAAGCCAAACACAGAGTTTTTCGATGGGCAACTAGAACTAAATCCTCAGGGTTATCTCAGGTTATACAAAGGATCTAAAACCAGTGTAGAGGGTGTCTTTGCAGCAGGAGATATTCATGATCATGTTTATCGACAAGCTGTGACTGCTGCTGCTGCTGGTTGCCAAGCTGCTATTGATTCCGAGCGTTGGCTTGTGTCTAACGATCACTGAGAAGCAACTATTTTGTAAGGGAAATATTAGGAAAACTTGCTTTGTATCATTTCCTTTTCACGGTTTTTCTCCCTTTAAAGCGCCTAACTGCCTTTTAACATCTGAAGCGGATTGGACTTTTAGGTTTACAGGCTCGAGAAGTGAAAAATGCTCAGCCTCGACCATGGGACCAGTGCGTTGGAAAATCTTTTTTAGTTCTGGATCTTTAAGCAGCTTTTTCCATGATTCTTCGAAATCAGAAACGGACTTGAACTCCCAGAGCTCAAGATATTCACCAGCATTTCCAATGAGAGTTCGCCAGAACCCGAGAAGATTCAGGCCATGACGTTGTGTTAGAGGGAAAATTTCCTTTAAAAATAGGTTTTCAAAGGAAGATATGTGATGTGCCCGGATTTTATAGGTAACCTTTAAAACAGCCATATCTTCTTTTTTAACAGTTTGCCGTTCTCCCGAAAAGAGAAGATTAACTTTCCCACTGTTATTCTTGATCATCGAGTCACTGCTTAGATTCTCCAAGTTTATTTTTTTGGATTTTTTGACGGTCTTTATGATCGAGTTTGTTTCTTAACCTGGGAGATGGATTCTTTCTTGACCAGAATATATGTTGAACCGGTTTCCACGGATAAATCCTAGTAAAGTGAGGCCGAACTCCTCCGCCAGTTGAACTGCGAGACTTGAGGGGGCACTTACAGCGGCAAGAATAGAGGCTCCTGAACGAAGCGTCTTTTGTACGATTTCAAAACTAGTTCGGCCACTAACCATTAGGATTTCCCCAGTGATCGGTAATTGACCGACATTAAAGCGTTCACCGATTAACTTATCCACTGCGTTGTGACGACCAACGTCTTCACGGATTTCCAGAAGATTTCCTTCTATATCGAAACGGCCAGCAGCATGAAGTCCTCCTGTGCTCGAAAAAACTGACTGGGCATTTCTAAGTCTTTGAGGGAGTTTTTGGATGATGGTAGGGGAGACACGCAATGTATCCGGATCTAATTTTTTAACCCCGCTCACTCTCAAAGCCTCTAGCGAGCTTTTTGCACATACTCCACAACTGGAAGTGGTATAAAAATTTCTCTGCAGAAGTTCAGGATCAAAAGTCGTGTCTGGTTTGAGTTGGATCCTGACAACATTGCAGGATGGACGGTTGCTCGCCGGGGCTATTGATTTGATCTGATTGTAACTTTCAACAATGGATTCTGTGAAAAGAAAACCGATGGCCAGTTCCAGATCATTACCAGGTGTTCTCATAGTAATTGAAATACTACGATCTATAGTTTTTCCGTGTTGTTCAAAAACGATACGGATTTCTAGTGGCTCTTCTGTTGCAATCTTATCTAATCGATTTTCTGGTTGGCCGTTTTCGATAGTTGTTATAAACAGTTTGGCTATATCTCTCATTACTTCTTCACGATCTTTAGGTGAGTAAATTCATTTAACTAGATTATTTTTGATTATGGTAAAAGATTGTTATTGGACAAATTTAGAGGGTGCATGTTTTTACTTGGCTTAGGTATCACCAGTTAATTTATTTCCTGAAAAGTCTGTAATTCATACAGATAATTAGGTTCAAAGCTGATGGCACTTGTTGTCGACATAATCTCTTTGAACATCATTCTTTGTTCGAGACGACCACCTTCGTAGGTTTCAATCAGGATAGGAAATCCCTTCAGGTTTTCAAAGCCAAGGAAGTTTACATCTAATTCAAAATTGGCAAACCCAACACTATTTCCTATTTTTTCCTGAAATGAATTTAGTTCCATTAAAATGTTAGTTAGATGGGGGTTGTTTAAATCGTTGGTTACCCAAACGGAATTTATCTTTTCATTGTCTTGAAACAGTTCAAAAAGTTGGCAGCTGTAACCGTTAATTTTTCTTGTTTTCTGACCCATCTTGAGTTGTACTGCAGGGATTTGGACTTTTTCCTTGGTCGAAAAGTCTGGAATCTGTTCCGTCATCATACGTCTTGCCATTTCTTTTTGTTTTTCTGGGAGTTGATCCAGATAAGCTTCCATTTGAGCCAGTGCTTCATTCAGTTTCTTGCCTACTTGAAGCATATAATTTTCGTCAATAATAAAGTAAGTCTTTTGGCTATGATCGAGAACTATCATATGTTGTTGATCACCTCTAAAGATTATAGAGGTATTGATGCTGCTATCAGGTTCCGTATCGATTCTTAGCTTTTGTTTTGCTATATAGATGACACCTTGGTGACTTCTGTTTTCAGAAAGGTCAGAGATTTCAAATTTGGCAACAGTTACGTTTTCTGCAGAAGTAAAATCTGCTTGAGAACTGAAAGTTAAGAGTATGAGAAACGAAAGGCAACGATTCTTCAATTTAAAGGACTCCTTCCCTTTTTGATAATTTTTATACATTGTATCGTTTTCTTCATAGTCTTTTAGGGAAATCGAATCAGATAGATAAAATACAATGATCTAGGTTTCTCTAACCCTACTTATCAGGTGATGAATTACTGATATTTAACCTCAGGTGGCGTTGATATTAATTTTAATCTAATTAGAAAAAACATTTCGACATCTTTTTTATTTGGGCTTCGATTAAGTTGACCAAAGTCGGGATAGAAAGTTATATAATGGAATAGTCGATAAAAAGTTAAGATTTGAGAATAAAATTTTCCTCAGAAAGTTTTTTCTGAGTTTGGACAAAAGTTAAGTCAGGTTAAGAAATGAAGAATTTTCTTGTGTTGATTATTGTACTGATCAATTGTGTTTTTATTACGCTATCCCAGGGGAATAAACCATCTGAAGAAAAAATTCATGTCCACGATAAGACCATTAGAATTGTCTATACTGCCCCCTATCTAAATAGCCGTAATATCAAGGAACTTCTCCAGAACCCTAGGGCAAATCCCTGGCGAATGGGTGCAGATCGTCCCACCACTCTCGAGACACCTATTTCTTTGATGTTCAGCGACAATAAATTACCTGCGGGAAATTACACTCTTCAAGCCTATCGAGATGACGGAAATAAGTGGTGGCTACAAGCTCTTAACGATTTCAACGATGTCGTTGCTCAAGCCTCTTTAAAGCTGGGAATTGTAGATGTTTCAATGGATTATATGGTAATTTCAATGAAGGCTAAAGGTTCTCATGTCTTGCTTGAAATTCAATGGGGAAACCATGTTCTCAATGGGGAATTTTCAATAGATTGATTGAGGAAACAGGAGAGAGTTTTTCTTGGTCCTGACCTCATATCCTTAAAATATTCATTGTGAATTTAGTCGATTTGATGAATTAAGGAATGTAATTTAACTTCAGATTGAAACGATAGAATATAATCACTTGCGGGAAGAGTAATTTTCTATTAGGTGTTTTTCATGAAGTTTTCAAAGAAAAGGATCCTTACATAGTGACTCAACCTAATTTTGATTTTGGATTTTCAATTGGTGGAGCAGCTGGGCAAGGAATTGCTACACCGGGAAATATCTTAGCCCGTTTGTTTGTTCGTCGCGGCCTGCATCTCTATGCGTACAATGCATACCAGTCTATCATTCGTGGAGGGCATATTTACCTTACGGTTCGTATTTCTGACAGTCAAGTTCAGACCCACGGTGACAAAATTGATCTTCTGGTTTGTTTGAACCAGGACACTATGGATCGCCATTTGTCTCTGATGGGAAAAGGTTCTAGAGTGATCTATAACACTGGAGCAGTGAAACCTCCCAAAGCTGTCGGAGAAGGCATCCATTTGTGTCCGTTACCTGTAGTTGAGATTACAGGAGGAAACCGCAATCGGCTTGTTCAAAACACAGTGGCTCTCGGTACAATCACAGCCTTGATGGGTATTGAGTTTGAGGTTTTAAAAGATGCTCTGGAACTACATTTTAATCGAAAGGGACAGGAAGTTGTGGACGAAAATGTGGGGGTTGCCCAAGCTGGGTACGATTTTTCAATGTCTAATTTCGAGCCTTTTAAGGAGACTCCTCCTGTTCTGTCCAAACCTTTAGCCATGTGGACAGGGAATGAAGCACTTGCAATGGGGGGAGCTGCCGCCGGTGTTAAGTTCTATTGCGCTTATCCTATGAGTCCTGCAACTGGAGTGCTTCACTGGATGGCTCGTCATGCTCTAGTATTGGGAATTATGGTCAGGCAGGTTGAAGATGAGATCTGTGTAGCTAATATGGCAATAGGTGCTGCTCATGCAGGGTGTCGTTCGATGGCGGCTACTTCAGGTGGGGGGTTTGCTTTGATGACTGAGGCTGTTGGGGCGGCTTCGATGATGGAGCTCCCGGTTGTTTTTATCAATGTTCAAAGAGCTGGCCCTTCTACTGGGGTCCCTACGAAGACCGAACAGGCTGATCTTTGGCAGGCTTTGGGAGCGAGTCAGGGAGACTTTGAACGAATTATTGTCGCTCCTAGAAATGCCTTGGATGCTTTCAATACGGTTCCTAAACTGTTTAATCTTGTGGATGAGTGTCAATGTCCCGCCATTATTATTTCCGATCTTCTGATTTCTGAAGGAACTTTTAGCGTAGATCCAGGCAAGATTAATATGCATCCAAGTATCGATCGAGGTGACCTTATCACTCAGCCTTCCGATAAAGATGGATACCACCGTTATAAAGACACTGAGAACGGAATTTCTCCGAGGGCTCTCCCAGGTTTGGAGGGTTATATTCATGTAGTGGCGACTGATGAGCATGATGAAGAGGGTATCTTGATTAGCGACGAATTTACTAATCCCCACAAGCGTCGGCAGATGGTAGAAAAACGAGCTCGAAAGCTTCTCAGTATTCTTGACCAGATTCCACCTCCTATACTTGAGGGGGATGAGGATGCCGAAGTCACACTGATCGGATGGGGTTCAACTTATGGGGTTATTTCAGAGGCAGTGGAGGAACTAAAGAATAAGGGAGTGAAGGCTAACCATTTGTCCTTCAAGTGGATTGTTCCTTTTAAGGCTGATGATGCAATTAAGATCATAAAAAAGTGTAAACGGACTATCGTTGTGGAAAACAATTATTCTGGTCAGTTTTTTCGCTATTTGCGCAGTGAAACAGGATTAGATGTGGACGGACATATTCGAAAATATGATGGAGAGCCTTTTATGCCACATCACATTGTTGAGGCTGTTCTTGATCAGTTAGCTGGTGGTACAAATCACTCGGTTCCCCACCAAGAAGTAATGGTCTAAGAAAAGGAGCGTATATTGGGTATTAACGCAGAAGAAATTAAAACGAGTGTTCAGGGGAAAACTTTTCTGGCCAAGGACTTTAAAGGAAAAGTCGATCCGGATTGGTGTGCTGGATGTGGAGACTTTGGAGTTCTAAGAGGGCTTCAAAAAGCTGTTGCTGATCTCGGACTCAAACCCCATGAGATCTTGACTGTCAGTGGCATTGGTTGTTCATCTAATTTGCCAGGCTATTTTAATGCCTACGGAATGCACACGCTGCACGGCCGTGCTCTCGCCGTTGCAACAGGGGCTAAAATGGCCAATCACGAGCTGACGGTTATTGCAACTGGTGGTGATGGAGATGGATATGGAATTGGGGGAAACCATTTTGTTCATATTGCCCGACGCAATGTAGATCTAACCTATGTGGTTATGAATAATCAAATCTATGGTCTGACAACAGGACAAATTTCTCCGACTAGCTGTGATGGCATGAAAACCAAGAGTACCCCTTATGGAAGTGTGGAGTTACCTGTAAATCCTATTACTTCAGCTATTATGAATGGTGCGACTTTTGTGGCAAGGGCTTTTAGTGGAGACCCCAAACATATGGTCGATTTGATAAAGAAGGCGATTAGACACAAGGGTTTTTCTCTAGTCGATGTATTTAGCCCCTGTGTTACCTATAATCATGACAATGACTATAAGTTTTTCAAAAATCGAGTAAAACGACTTGAAGATGAGAATCACGATCCTAGTGATTGGAAGACGGCTTGCGAAAAAGGTCTTGAATGGGGGGATACAATATATACGGGTTTGTTCCTTCAAAAATTACAGCCGGATCTTGGAAGCCTTGAACCAGTCTTGGATGAAGAAGGTCCACTTGCCTTTCGGCCCCTTGGCCTCTCCAAAAAAGATAGTCAACGCGTCATTCAAAGGATGATGTGACCACTATATTTTTCGACACATCTTTTAGAGTTTGACCAAGTAGATTGTTTCTGGGGTAAGCGTGACCTAGGTGTTGGCGAAAAACCTCGGCGTGTTTAAATCCAGAGTCGATCCCACGTTTTTGGCTCCAATTCCGGGCTATTTCCAGATAATCATCCATTTTGTGATGTTGGTGAAGCCACTCTTGTTGAGATGCATGGCAACGCAGCATTTCTAGTTTAGTTCCAAAAACTGATGTAATATCGATTGCAAGCGTTGCAGGAGACCTCTTTCCAAATAGGTCAAAGCCTTCCCAAGAATCTGCGTAATAGAGAAATGGGATTTGGCCTAAAGGAGACTCAAGATATTGTTTTGGAAAGGCAATATGGGGGACAGGAGCTGCAAAACAACCTGCACGAACAAGTCTAGAGGTTTCTTCGTGATCAATCATATAGCAGGAGGGGCTGTGAGTAATCACCAGATCTGGTTGAATTCGTCTTAGTAGAGCTATCACTCGGCTTAGTCCCTTTTCTCCGTAGAAGACCTGGAGGTCTTTAAGCTCTAAACAGTGGTAATGAGCTCCAATGATCCGTGCTGCCGCCACACCTTCTCCCCTCCGGATTTCAGCAATTTCATTGGGAGGTAGAGTCCTGCTTCCCAAATCTCCTGCGGTGGAGGTTGCTATATGAATTTCCCAATTCCGTAAGGCCAGAAGTGCGAGGGTCCCACCGCATAAGAATTCGGCATCATCAGGATGAGCTAGTAGGGCAAGAACCGTTTTCTTATCTTGATTAACAATTTTTCTATTGTATTTTATCAAGTAGAGCTATCTTTTGATGTTCACTATTGAGTATAAAATAGACGCCTGGGCTTATTAATTCTCAGTCTTTTTTCCGTAGATAGCGCGCTAGTCCAAACCAACTCATTTTTGAGGCAATAGCAGTTTCATAGCGGATAGCCTGTGATTCACCTGTTTGTTTAACCACGTCTTTACGAAGCCAGGATAAAAACTCACAAGCGTGTTGCTCATCATCTCCGGGTTCAGATAATTGTCGGCGTATTTTATCACTCCATTTCTGGAAACTCTCAATAAGCGAATCGAAGTGGTCTTTGACAGGTGAAGCTAGACCGAAATGGGTCAAAAAGAGAAGCTCAGGATACCATTCCTGAATTTTCTGAATACTCTCCTTCCAAAGGACTAAATCAATCTCTGGTGGTGGTGTTACAGGCAGAATACAGTCTCTATTTGAAAGACGAATACCAGCGGCATCACCAACAAAAGCTACACCAGTTGACTCGTCAAGATAAGAAATGTGATGGGAAGCATGTCCTGGAGTGTGAATTACGTTTAACTTTCGTTTGCCCAGTAGAAGCGTTTCTCCTCCTCTCAATGAGGTTATGTGATTCGCAGGTACTGACTGGAAATCCCCCCACAACTTCTTCAGTTCTGAACCGAAAACACGGACGGCACTTTTCATTAATCGAGAAGGATCAGTTAAGTGAGGAGTTCCTTTTTCATGCACATAAACTTTGAGAGCAGGGTTCTCTCGGAAAATGGCTCCAGTAGATCCCGCGTGATCAAGATGAATATGTGTAAGTAAAATCATGTCAAGATCTTTTACTGTAAGTCCGAGAGAATCAAGGCTTTTAGTCAGGTTTTCAAGACATGACTCTGGGCCAGGATCCAGTAAAGCGAACCTCCCATCATTTTCTAGTAGACAGGTAGCTATGACCTCAGTTCTATCCAAATGCTGGAGATCTATAAGGGTACTGTGGTTGGCGATTTGCTTAATTTGAGGTTTCATAGTTCAGTGTTCTGAAGTTAAAAAGATAAGGCCTGTCAGGACATTTCAAGATTTTGGAAAAAGTGCAAAGCAACAATCCAGTATTTTCAGAGATAAGTGTAGCCGCAGAAATCTAAATTTTAAAGGAACACACAAAACTTTTCTTCTTTTCCTATCTTGTCTAGTCTTATATCCTAAGTTTAGTAGACTACTTTCATTACCATTCTAGTGTAAAAAGGTTAGATGGTAATTTCATAAGGATTTTGAAACAGGTGATTTGAGTGGATGGTTCCAGTCAGATATTGTTGCCAGCAGCAGCCTCTCTTGGATTTGTTCATACCATTATAGGGGTGGACCACACGTTACCTTTTATCATGCTGGCTCGAGCTCAAAACTGGACTCTTCTTCGGCTTTTGGTCATTACTTTGGTTTGTGGTGTTGCGCACGTATTTTCCTCGGCTTTACTTGGTCTCATTGGGATTTCAATCGGTGTCTCTATTGGACGATTGGAGTTCATCGAAGCCCAACGTGGTCAGCTAGGTATCTTCACCTTAATAGGCTTCGGATTAGTCTATACGATTTGGGCACTGTATATAGAAAGTAGGAGATGTCGCTATCTTTCTTCAGATTCAGATTTGCCCCGTAGATTGAAGCAACCAAAAATTGTTACGGCCTGGACTCTGTTTATTATTGCTATCTTGGGTCCCTGTGAGCCACTTATTCCACTTCTTATGGCTCCCGCTTTTAATTCAATGTGGCTCATAGTGGGAGGTATACTACTAATGTTCGGACTTTCTACGATAGTTACGATGTGTTCTGTTGTAGCTATTGGCTACTTTGGTTTCAGAATAAAAAGTGGATCTTTTTTAGAGAAATATGCACATAGTTTTGCCGGAGTAACAATTACAACTAGTGGTCTGGCTCTTAAGTTTCTACCTATATAAAAACTTCTTGAAAACGTGTTCGATTGTAGCTAACGAAAGAAAAATCTTTTTAAGTTATGTCCCTGTCCTACAAAGTTTGAAGGTGTTGTTTAGCAACGTATTTGCTAGCTGTTGTAGGGATACTTGTGATTAGTTCTTGGGATTTGATAGGTACTTTTCAACCCCTAGGAGATTTTTGAGTTCTTGGAAACTGAGCAGTTTTTCAACGTGACTATCTAGTCTACCCTTTCTCAAGAATATTTGGCACATTTTACGGATTGCTTCTACTGTTACCATCAATGACTCGACCGGACATACGGCTATCTTATACCCAAGTTGATAGAGTTCATTCACAGATAATATAGGTGTCACACCACCCGTGAGCATGTTGGCCAACAAAGGATAGTTAATACGATTTGGGATTTCTTCCAGCTCTTTAAGACTTTGCGGTGCCTCGATAAATCCAATATCAGCTCCAGCCTCGCAGAAACGAATCACTCGATCGATAGAGTCGTCTAGCCCATTTAATTGACGAGAATCTGTTCGAGCTATGATTACAAAGTTGGGATTGTAACGTGAACGAACAGCCATTTTGATTTTCAGCTCCATCTCTGATGCCGAGATCACCCGTTTTTCATCGAAGTGGCCACATCGCTTGGGGAAAATCTGATCTTCGATTAATACTCCGGCTGCGCCAGATGCTTCAATCATCTCTACTGTGTGGCGTACGTTATTTAAATCCCCATGTCCGGTATCTCCATCAGCGATGATCGGAATAGAAATTCTGGCTGCTATACGACGGACAGCATCAGCCATTTGACCTGCTTCGAGAAATCCGAGATCAGGAAGCCCAAGAAGGGAGGCACTGGTTCCAAACCCTCCAATAAATAAAGTGTCCAGACCCTCCTCTTCTATAATCAATGCTGTGAGAACGTCATGAGCTCCCAGACTACGGATAATTCCTTCCCGAGATAGTAATTTTCTTAAGTGATTGGCAGATTGATTCTTCATATAATTGGTCTCCTATTTCAAAGAGTGATCACTGCAGTTTAGGGACGTTTAGGAGCTGTGAAATTTTCGGTTGACTAGGGTTCTGGAAGAGGTTTCCTCGGAAGCCTTTCATTCCTCGTTGCGGTATGGTAGACGAATGAAGCAATGATGGCTGCTGCTTGAGCTAGATCTCCTGGTTGGATTCGATCATAGACGTCCATGTTTGAGTGATGACTTCGAGTTTGGTACTCAATGGGATCCTGAATAAATTGAAATCCCGGTAGTCCTACTGCATCAAATGAGACGTGATCTGTTCCACGGGTGTTTCGAATAGAGAGGGTTTTTGCCCCCATATCGGCAAAGGGAGCGAACCAGCTAGAAAAGATAGGGCGCACCATTTCGTTTTTCTGCAAGTAAATTCCTCGAATCTTTCCAGTACCGTTATCCAAATTATAGTAAGCTGACAAATTGCGGTGTCCTTCTTTCAAGTCCATTGTTTCCAGATTGGCAAAATGCTTTTCTATATAGGCCCTTGACCCTAATAGACCCTGTTCCTCACCACCCCATAAAGCCAGTCGGACGGTTCGGTCAAGCGACAGATTAAGATTCCTTAAAATACGGATTACCTCCATCATTACCGCCGAACCTGCCGCATTGTCAGTAGCTCCCAGACCAAGTCCCACTGAATCTAGATGAGCACCTATTATCACTAATTCATTAGCTTTATTTGTTCCAGGTAAGTCAGCGATCACATTAAAGGAATTCTCGTTTTCTTTGTAAAAATGAGTTTTAATTTCTACTTCCAAGCGAACTGGAATTTCACGGATAGTTAATCGAAGAATTCGGTTGTAATGTTCAGGAGTCAAAGCAATGGATGGAGGTGGGAGGGGGTGACTAGGATCTCGACTACCCATTTGTCGAGGAAACACAGTTCCTCCATCTCCTCTCCAAGCGGGAGTTACTAAAAGTTTAACCCCTTCTTTTTGGAAAAATTTGTTCAAACGGTTCTGTTGTGTTCGATTTCGGTGAGCCCGAGAATGGTCAATTGGAGGTTTTCCTGAAATATGGTTTTTGGAATTGAGTTTCAGGTCTCTAGGTATAGGGGCTATAGACTTTTTCTTTAGATCTTCTTCACTAAACCTAGTGAAGAAGGGAACCTCATGCCCTTTAATTTCTTTGAGATTTGCAAATAGAACGATTTGTCCTGCCAATTTGCCTTTATACTTCTGGATATATCTATCAACTGAGGCTGCTGTTAGGGATCGGGGTCGTTTGGAATTTCGACTAAAGGGAGCAATTATTGGAATGCCTTCGATAACTCCTGGGGTACTTGGGCTCCAAGTTAAGGGTACCCCAATAAGAGATTCATATTGAGGTTCAATTAAGTGTGCTGAAAAGCGGGAGCAGGACCAACCTTGACCGTAAGGGCCCCACTCCTCCATATGAGCATTGTCTAAACCCCAATCGTGGAGTC
>CAZMUJ010000069.1:0-5148 GCA_964569605.1 uncultured Acidobacteriota bacterium | reverse complement strand
CCTTTTTTGAGGATTCTATATCATAGCGAACAATGTCGCCTGGTCGAGTGCTAGTATGTGGCCAAAGCTTACGACCTGGATAAATGCTAGTGTGGATACCAGTGTGAGCTCCATCCCCGACAACTGTCCCAAGCTTGCGTCGCCCCGTGTTGATTAGCTTACCATTTACAATGGAATGAGGGTTCTTCCCATCATGACGAAAGTTTGCTGTGATTGTACCGGCCCCAAAGTTAACGTTTTCACAAACAATGGAATCACCACAGTAGCTAAGATGTCCAATATTCGTTCCAGGTAAGATAATGCTGTTTTTGATCTCCACGGCTTGACCGATTTTACAATTGTCACCGATTGAAGTATTCCCTCGGAGATAGCAATTGGGACCAATCGTGCAATTCCTACCGATGATTACATCACCTTCAATACAGACTCCTGGCAGTAGCCGTGTTCCTTGACCAAGTCTGAAACTACCATCTACGATTGTACCTGGAGCAGATTTTTCTAATGGACCCTTCTTGAGGGTTTCCCCAACGACTATTTCGTTAACCTTCAAAAGATCCCATGGAAAAACAATCCGAAAACTTTCGTCATCAGACTTAAGTGAACTAGCCTCTTTGGGAGGCTTGGGTGACTTGCCTACCCAGGCCAGAAAATCTCCCCCAGAATCCCTGACTACAACAGGAGAACTTGCCCGAGAAAGTCTTAGAATACACTCGTCTGACAACCAAATGTCCGCTGCTATGTAGAGTTTAAGGGAGTCAGAATCAGTCGTTTTTCTATCTTCGATCCCATGCCCTTTAAGACGTTCAGACAAAAAGTCCTTAAGTGGAATATTTGCTACTGGAAAAGACTCAAGTTTTCGTGTGAGAGTCACTGGGTAACAAGTCTCTTTAGCAATCGCTGGAAGAAGTACACTGATCATGTTCCAATCTCCTGGCGAATGAGGGTTACAAGGGTATCAATCCACTTTTGAACTTGTTTTTCTTCTTGAGATTCTATCAGAAGACGAATTTTTTTCTCAGTACCTGAATACCGGATTAGAACCCGGCCATGATCTCCCAGTTCAGCCTTGCATTCACTAGTTGCCTCAGAAAGCCGAACCAACTCTCCAAGAGGTCGCTTTTTCCGCACGTTTATGCTAACCATCCTGTGTGGGTATTCATGCATGCACTCCGAAAGCTCGCTTAACGGCTGCCCCGTTTCCTTCATTATTTTCAGAACCTGTAACGCACCAATAATTCCGTCACCTGTAGTTGAATGATTCATAAAAATAATATGGCCGGACTTCTCACCTCCTAAATTATAACCAGCCGAGCGCATTTTTTGGACTATATATCGATCTCCCACAGCAGTTGTCACAACTCGAATATTGTTTGATTTCATTGCCTCATGAAGCCCTAAATTACTAAGAACAGTCACCACAAGAGTATTTTTTGACAAGTAACCTCTCCTTTCATAGTCAAGAGCACACATGGCAAGTATTCGATCTCCATCCAAAACTTTCCCCTCAGCATCGCAGAAAACAACACGGTCTGCATCTCCATCAAATGCAATCCCCACATCTGCTCCATGCTGTTGTACCAGACCAGAAAGGGTTTCGGGATAAAGAGCACCACAGTTGTTGTTGATGTTAAGGCCATCCGGATCAACTGCTGTCTCCACCACTTCAACCCCCAATTCACTAAAAATCGAGTTGCCCACTAGATAGGAGGCACCATTAGCACAATCAAGAACTATCTTCAGTCCATTCAAATTCTGATTGTCAATTGTGTTTTTCACGTAGTCTATATAAAGCCTACTTGAATCCTCCACACTTTGCGCCTTGCCCAAATGGTCAACTTGGACGTGACTATCTTTGGAAGTCTTGTCTAAAAGTAATCGTTCGATTTTAGACTCGATTCGGTCCGAAAGCTTAAACCCTAAACCGTCGAACATTTTAATTCCATTGTCATGAAAAGGGTTGTGAGATGCAGTTAGCATAATCCCCATTGTTGCTTTCATTGACCGAGTGAGATGAGCAACAGCTGGAGTTGGAATCAATCCTAAATGAAAAACGTTCATCCCTGCCGAGACAAGACCACTGGTTAGAGCTTTTTCTAGCATAGCTCCAGATTGCCTAGTGTCTTTACCAATCAGAATCCCACTCTTCCTGGCATCACTAGTGTCGAACATGGCAGCAATTGCCTTGCCTAGCTGTAATACTAATTCTGGAACAATCGGGTAGACATTAACCTTGCCGCGAATACCATCGGTTCCAAACAGTTCACCCATAAATTGCCCTTTTCGAGAAATCAAACGCTAGGAAATATTCCAATCTCCCCTTCGTATCAAAATATGGCACGTTTGAATCATTTAGAATTGAAAATCCTTAGAAACCCCAAAGATAATCCCGAAACTTGGATCTGTATCCCTAAGACCCCAAAAACTGCCCAAATCCCATACCATTCCGTGTGCCTCTAACTGAATTCCGACTCGTAGTCTGGCCTGGGACGCTGCACCAACGGCCTTGACCGGTGTATACAGTGGAACTTCGGGAATGAGTGGCCAAACAAATTCCGACTTGGCTGCAGGCTTACCTGTCCGACCATTGATCTCTGCCACAATGTTTAAACGTGGAGATGCCTCTATGATTGCTCCTAAGCCATATATAAAAAGATCATCTTGGGATCCAGCATCCACAGGATCCCCTAAGATTGCCAAACCAGCACTACTTATAAGGTTAATTCGATTGAAATTTTTTTCGAGTAGGATTTCTCCAAAAACATTTGTCTCATCCGTACCCAAGCCCTTCCAATTAGAGGAGTTCGGCAACTCGACTCCAAATCGGAAACCAAGCACAGGTTGTCCTTGCACCTCCTTTGTGAGTCTTATTTTGGTGGCAAGAGTGATGTCCCCATAATCACTAGTAGAATTACCGGAAAATTTAAGATCCCTCGACCCAGGAGCTGCAAATTGTTCGCTGATATTTAAAAACTGATGCACAGTCCCAAACATTTGGACTTCTACCCTACTCCCAAAGCCAAAGCGGGCTGCGATCACACCAGCTCTGGTCATATCTCCTTTTAGACCTGAAAAGGGTATTGTTGTGTTTTTGAAAAATTCAATTCCTATGTCGAATAAAAAGTGACCATTCTCAATAGTTCTGGCCCGCTCTGTAATCAAAGGACGCTGTTGTCCATGACAGGGAAGCACAGAAATAAACCAGATCAGAATATAGAGCACTATTGAACGGCTTATTAGCACTTGGCGAGTCTAGTGAATGAAGATAAGTGAGTCAATTCAACTATAGGGAACAAATTTGGACCTAAGTGTAACGTCTCCCCACAAAAATTGAGCAACAGAGAGTGCTGCCAGTACAGCAGTCTCAGCTCGAAGGATTCTAGGACCGATGTGAATCACTCGAGCTTCGTGTAGTCTAAACAGCTCAAGTTCCTCATCACTCCAGCCCCCTTCCGGGCCTGTAAATAATATTAGCTCCCGAGGTATTTTTAAAGCAGGTTTTACAAGAACCTCTTTAAAACTTTTTTTGCTTTTAGGATCAAGAACCACTCTCAAATCTGGTAGGGGACGCTGAAGTAACTCTTCCGTATTCCTGAGAGAACCCAATAGAGGGATTCGACTACGACCACATTGCTTGACACTTTCCTCCATGATTTTTTTCCAACGTAGTCTTGATCGCTGAACTCCGAGCAAACGGCTTTTTTCAACATAGCGTGTCTGCAAAGGGATGATTTCTTGAACCCCCATTTCACAGGCTTTTTGAATCATCCATTCAAATTTGTCCTTTTTTATCAAAGCGACACCCAAAACGATTCTCAAGGGTGATTCTGCAACCATTCCTACAGGCTGTTCAATTTTTATTCCAAGGCTTTTCCCCTCTTGACTTAATACACATCTATACCAGACAGCCTCTTCCAAATGCAGTCCCAGAAAAACATCTCCAGCAGAGAGTCGTCGTACCCTTACAAGATGGTGCATTTCATTTTCTGAGAGACTTGGATGACCAAATCTGTCGATATTAATCACTGCCCTATAAATCAATTTAATCTTCGTAGATAGGGCGAACTCTAGCTGCCCTTAGTAAATTCTTTGTATTTGTAAAATCTGTACCCAGAAAAGGATTTCAAAACTACCCTGCTGGCTTCACACAAGAAAACCGAAACAATAAAATTCCCCCGTGATCTATTGTGCCCACTGATTGTTCCAGAATTGTTCCTGTCAAGTCAGCCAATACAAGATCCTATCTGCAAGCTATGGGCAAAAAACCGGCTTATGCTAATTGAATGTCCAGTGCCTCTGTTTTTGAAACAATTAGATGCAGAACAAAGCGTAGCCTGTCTATCTATGTCAATATCTGCAACCCTTTGCGGGTGGACAAATCTTGTCTGTAGCTACGGAAAGAGTTCCATCACCCCTACCGAAGTCCAGGATTGTATCAAACGGAAAAACAGTTTTTTCAAGATTTCTAAGAGCCAGGCCGGTTAACGCATGAGTTCCTGTGCCAAAGGCTTCCCCAAACTCTACAAGAATAGGAACTAGAAAGTCAGGAGATAATTTTTCCCAGCCTGGACGGATGTACAAACTATCTCCTATAGCAAAGGAACTAACACGACATTGTAATGCTTGAATCCACTGATTAGCCAAACATCTCTTTGACCTTTTCAAAAAGTCCTGAACCTTCAGTTATTTCATCACCTGAAATTTCAGCAAGATTTCTAAATAGTTCCTTTTGCTCCTGGCTAAGACGTCTCGGAGTTACGAGTTGCACAGTAATGTACTGGTCACCCCTTCCTCGCCCGTTTAGATTGGGAATACCCTGTTGTTTAAGGCGAAATACAGTTCCACTGTGGGTCCCTTCCGGGATCTTAATCGTTTCCCTTCCTGAAAGTGTAGGAACTTCAATTTCTGCTCCCAGGGCTGCCTGACTAAAAGTCAGTGGCATTTCACAGTATATGTTCTGGTCTTTTCGCTTAAAGAAGGGATGGTCCTTAACAACTGTAACGACAAAAAGATCACCTGAAGGCCCCCCCTGAGTTCCAGGTTCACCTTCTCCAGTGAGCCTAAGCTGCATCCCATGATCAACACCAGCGGGAATCGAAATTTCAAGAACTTTCTCTCGACGAATCCGACCCTGCCCTCTACAAGATGAGC
>CAZMUJ010000068.1:0-62270 GCA_964569605.1 uncultured Acidobacteriota bacterium | reverse complement strand
TATTCACCTGATCCTCGAAATATTTTACAAGGTGTTAGTCGTGACGCCACAATTGAGCTAAGTGAGAGACTTGGAATCAATGTTGTGCAGACAAACTTGGGTCGATATGAAGCATTAATGGCTGATGAAATATTTTGTACTTCTACTACGTTCAATCTTGTTCATGCAGCAACAATTGATGGGCAAACAATTGGTACTGCTAAGCCTGGTCCCATATTTAAGAAACTCATGGCTGGTTGGAAGGAGATGGTAGGACTTGATTTTGTAAGACAGGCTAAGGTCTATGCGGAAAGATTGCCTAAATGGATTGTAGAGGAATCTAAAAGCTAATCCACATCATTTTTAAACCATTGTTCATAGGACGAGAAAGCCTGCTCTGAAGGGAGTGAGAAATTGAATATTTCACAGCGCTTGGAAAACATTTACAGTGGGGCGATTCACGATGTTCTTTGCAAGGAAGGATACAGAGATTGTGTCTTGCCGCCAAAACTATCCCCTTTAAATCCAGACTGTCATTTAGCTGGGAAAGTGTTCACGATGTCTGGTCAAATGCTTACCAGTCTAGATGATCATAAAACTCTATTGGAGTGGACAGGGATGCTGTCTAGAGTACCAGCTGGTACTGTTCTAATTTGTCAACCTAATGATAACAGCATGGCCCATATGGGTGAGCTATCTGCAGAAGCTCTGAAACTACGTGGTGTTAAAGGATACATTGTTGATGGTGGTTGCCGAGATAGTGAATTGATTGAAAAGCTAGGATTTCCAGTTTTTTGCAAATATTACACACCCAAAGACATTGTCGGGAGCTGGATACCTAATAGATTGGGAGAGCAAATTCAGATCGGTGATGTTGTAATAGAAAGTGGTGATTATGTAGTTGGTGACCGTGATGGAGTGGTTGTCATTCCTCAGTTAATTGTCCCGAAAGTAACTGAGGAAGCAGAAAAAGTGTTGAGTACGGAAAATCTAGTGCGTAAGGCAATTATTGATGGAGAAGATCCCCAAGTAGCCTTTCTTAAATATGGCAAGTTTTGAAAGTGATCTTTTTGTGAGGGTGGATTTTCTTCAATGATAATTTCGTGTATTTGAGTTCGACTTTAATATTCTTTTCCTGTCAATACACTGGGCACTAAAGCAGAACTTTTTTCTCGCTATTGCTCAATAGAATTTAGGTAAAATCATACGCTTATAGAAAACCATACAAAGAGAGAATTTTATCAACCTGATGAGGGGATCGTTTATGAGAAATCTAATTGTAGATCTAAGCCATTCCTTATACGAAAAAACTCCAGTTTCTTCCGATTATATAGGAGTTGAAACTATTTTAATGGAAAGAGCTAAGGATATTCAGTCTGATGGAAGACGAAGTTTAAATAGCAGTCGCATTTGTGTCGGCATGCACTGTGGGACTCACATGGATTCTCCGTTTCACTTTTTCGATGATGGACCTACGATTGACCAAATATCTCTTGATAGATTTATAGGGATAAGTGTCTTTGCTAATTTGAAACCTCTAGAAAAGAGGTCCGAAATTGGATTTGAACAGTTGATAAAGTTTGAGAAGGAAGTTAAGAAATACAAAAAACTAGTGATCCAAACGGGTTGGCAGGACCGGTGGAATGATGCTTCATATTTCACAGATTTTCCTGTTCTATCTGAAAAGGCTGCAGAGTTTCTCGTAAGCTGTGGTGTCAATTTAATTGGGATTGACACACCATCTGTTGACAACCCTCCATTTCCAGCACATATAGAACTTTTGGGAAATAATGTTGTGATTGTCGAAAATCTTACGAATCTGGACACAATAAATGAAAGCCTTTTTCAATTAGTGGTTGTTCCTTTAAAGATAAAGGGTGCCGAAGCCTCCCCGGCGAGGGCACTTGCCATGCCGAAGCAAGCAAGCTCATTTGATGAGAGGGGCAAAACATCATAGAGGGCCACCTTTAGGTAGATTAGCTTTTTTAAACTTCAACATACTGATTAATGTAAGAGGAGAAGAAAATCATCAGGGTAATAATTAGAGAACCAGGGGATGGTGTAAATGGGTGGATCTACAGGCTCCAATTAGGGGGCATCACGTCTCTATCGGTAGTTCATCCCATTATGGACATGATTTCACAGTATCCTCAGTATTTGTCTGCTCAAAAGATAGATCCGATACAAGTCATTTTTTTATCGATCGTGTTTCTTTTCATGTGTGTTTTAGTCGTGTCATTAGTCACTGAAGGACTCTCGCTCTTTCTGGGGTGTCGAATGTGGTTGCAAGCGGGAAGCATTGGGATTCTTTCAGTGCCCCTTTCTCTCCTGGCCTTTAAACAAATCGGCTTTTTTAATTGGGAGCTTTTGTTTGGTCTGGTGGGGTTGACAACCCTAGGTTTGATTATTATTTACGGAAAAAGCAAGACGATTCGATCGTTCCTAACCTTTCTTAGCATGTCAATAGCTATTGTTCCTCTAGTTTTCTTAATGCATCCAGCTTTTCAGACTTTTGGTAAAGCAGAGCTGCTTAAGATGGAAAAGATACAATCGAAGGTTCCAATCGTTCTTGTAGTATTCGATGAGCTTCGACTCAAGTCACTTCTTGATCGTGACGGAAATATTGATCGACGACTCTTTCCTAATTTTGCACGTTTAGCTGATCACTCTGTTTGGTTCAAAAATACCCAAACAGTCGCGGAACAGACAAAATATGCTGTCCCTGCTATTTTGTCTGGATTATATCCAAAAACTTCTGTTAATCGAACTCCTGAATTGAGCTTTGTCGACAATCAAAATCTTTTTTCTCTTTTTAAACAAACTCACCGTCTTAACGTTTTTGAGTCGACTACTGGATTATGTAAAGGATGTCCAAGGCGATTAAATAACATCCATTATATCCCTGGATTTTTAGCTGACACAGTCATCCTTTATGGAAATCTTATTTTGCCACGTGAATTGGCCATCCATTGGCCTGGGGTTGGAATGGCTTGGAAAAATTTTGCTGGAGCAAACCGTTCGAGTGTCGACCCAGGTCTTGAGTTCTCTGCCTTTTTGAAAGGTTTAGATAAAGCAGCTTATCCCAGTTTCAACTTTATACATCTTCAAATTCCACATATGCCATGGGTTAATTTTCCTTCAGGACGTCGATATGTATCTGAAAGTGATATGGGGGTGTTTTTCAGAAAAAGAAAAACTAGAAAGACGTTGTCTTTACCGGACACTATGTCTTCAGATGAGAACCTTTTAACAGTGGCATACCAGCGCTACATGTTACAAGTTGGGTATGCAGATACCTTGTTAGGGAAACTTCTGGAACGGCTTAAAAAAACAGGATTATATGAGCAATCCTTGCTTGTGATCCTTTCCGATCACGGAACAAGTTTTTACCCAGGACAACCTCGAAGAATTGTAACTAAACTAAACTTTGATGAGATTTTACCAGTGCCGTTCTTTATTAAAAGTCCAGGTCAGAGACATGGTGTTCAGAGCGAAAGGAAAGCCTTAACAATCGATCTAGTGCCAACAATTTCTGACATTCTAGATATCGAGTTGCCTTGGGTAGTGGATGGCCTTTCGCTTTGGGACAGGCAACGAAAACTTCCAGTTACTAAGGCAACTGGATCTATTTCATCAGAAAGGTTCCCCATCCAAGGACTGAATCTTTTTAACCTAAGTACTGGCTGTTTTTCAGATGTAGATCGGCCGGTGAATTCGGATGGGGCATTTGCCGTACTAGATCTAATTAATCGAGGAAAAGATGAAATTGAATTTGTGGGTTGGGCTATTGATCGAGAAAATATGCGTCCCGCTAAAGAAATTGTCATATTTGCAGATGAAAGGATGGTATTCAGAGGTCCTACCGGTTTTCCGCGTTCCGACTTAGCCAATCACTTTGGGGTTTCTGAATTGAAGTTGTCTGGTTACCATTCTCGCGTCAAAAACCATCTTTTTCATGATGTGTCTCGAGTAAGAATATTTGCTTTAGTGGACAGATACATTACGGAAGTTAGATATCCAGTAGATTTTCCTTGGTCTAGCGGGCCTGGACTGCCTATTGAAAATGGTTGTTTGCCCCCAACTTGTGGTAATTCCCAAGCACCCAGGGAAGTAGACTTTTTAATTACTAAAAGATGTAATCCTGAGAAGAGTTTTCTAGAGAGTCCTTTTGTTTCTTTTTCAGAAAGGCTCCTAGAATTGTCTCAGGGTGCAACGGATGATGGAATATTTAGATATCAACCTTATCAATCACTTATAGGACAGTCATTGAATTTTCTTGATATATCAATAGATTCTGGACTCAAGATTGAGATTGAAAATCAATTTCTTTTTGAGGAGATTGATCCCCATTCAGAGTTTCTGCCAGCTATTGTAAAAGGAGTTCTGTACTCTGTAGAAAATATTGAATTTGTGGCTGTAGCTCTGAATGAAAGAATTCTAAATGTGATGCCAACTTGGGTAGACTCAAAGGGTATCCATCATTTTCAGGTTATCCTTCCTGAGCAGGCGTTGAGAGCTGGAAAAAATGAGATCAAAGTATTAGCTGTAGTTAAGGAATCGGGGAGTGTTAGTCTCAAGAAAGAAATTTCACTTGGAAAATAGAACTGTAGTTGGATGAGAAATAATGACCTTGGAACTTAAGATGTGAGGGAAGTCTGTTGCAGTTTTAGCCTTGAGTTTTTTTCTCTGAAAGAAGAGTCACTAGGTCATGAGCATGTTTGACGCTGTTTTTTGGGCTAATTTTGTACTGGGTATCTACTATTTTCCCATCTTCATCAATGACGAAATGGCTACGAACGATACCCATATATTTTCTCCCATACATCGATTTTTCTAACCATACACCGTATTTTTTGGCAATCACATGATCCGGGTCAATTAGTAAGGTGAAGGGAAGTTGATGTTTTTCTTTGAATTTTTGGTGGGATGATATCCCGTCAGGGCTAATGCCTAAAATCACTGTATTTTTTTCCCGTAGGTCCAGGAAACAATCTCTGAAAAGACAGGCCTGAGTGGTGCAGCCGCTTGTGTCATCCCGTGGATAAAAATAGAGAATAATTCTTTTTCCCCGAAGATCTCTAAGGCGAAAGGGTTTGTTTTGATCAGTGATAGCCTGAAAATCAGGGGCGCTGTCTCCATCTTTTAACCGCTTCACCATAAATACCTTTGGGAGACAAAAACATAAGGATTATTGTGATTTAAATCTGGGGAAATTCTAAATCCAGGATGAGGAAAAGAATAAATTTTCATGACCCTAAATATTAGGTTAATTAGATGATTTTCGGTCGGTCTGGTTAGGAGGATCCATCCCATAAAATGGTCTGTGATCTGTCGAACAACTCTCTTTTGTGTGACTGTTGTGGATATTTTTCTAACTCTTGTCAAATAAACAGGAGGTGGGCAAGAAGGAATGTAAAATAACACTGTAGAAAAGTTGGTATGGTACTAATAGTTCTTAAGAAGTTTGACAGTTTATCTACATTTAGTTTAGTCGATTTGATCCTTTTCGTGAACTGACTTTTTCCGAAAATAGAGAAAAACTAGGCACATTAGCCTTTGCTGCTAAGGATCTTTTGGGGTTGCGACAAAGAGTGCATAGGGACTTTTCGTATGACTCATATGGAGCCTAGAGTTCTCTTTCAGGACCAACTTGGTTTGGAAATAATTCCTTAATGATTCTATTTTCACCTTGAAGGGGCCTTATTAATGAAACCGTAATGCCAACAGTTAAAGATGTGCCGATAGACCAGACAAATGGGTCAAGACCCATAAGGGAGGGAATCTGAAGAGTGGATGCAAGATTTGAATATCCAAGGGAGACCAGAATAGGTTTAGCAATGTATAAGACAATGATCATTCCAGCACCTGATAGCATCGCCGATATTGCTGCTTTCGCTGTTGCACGTCTCCAGAATAGTGCCATTAAAATCGGAGCAAGAAACCCCGCAGCAAGACCGGATGAAGCAAAAATGATCACGTATTGGAGTAATTCAGGTGGATTTAAAGCAAGAAGCATTACGATGCTTCCAACTACGACGGTACTCGCCTGAGAAATTGTCCGCATTTTTTTTTCGGAGGCTTGTGGATTGAAAACTCTCTGATATATATCACGAGAGCAACTAGAGCTGACAAGAAGGAGAAAGGAATCTACTGAAGACATGATCGCTGCATAAGGGGCTGCAATGAGAATGCCTGCTATAAATGGAGAGGCAATGAATGTGGCCATCAAGGGCATGACCTGATCGGAGACTTCGAGCGGTGGAAGAATAGAACGGGAGATTGTGAAGATAATTACAAGAGGAATGTAGACGAGTGAAAAATATATACACACAAGTATAAGTGCCCGAGACAATGATTTTGAATCTCGGAACGCCATAAGTCTCACCAATGTACTTGGTTGAGCCATTGCCCCAAGTGTGAAAATGAGAAAAAAGGATGCGGCAAGTCCCAAAGGTAGGAATGCCGTTCCATCAACAGAAGGACCGGGTACGTGAACAAGTGCTGGGTTCCTAGTGAAAAGGATTGAAGTTGATTCATTCAGTCCTCCACTTATTTTCAGCGCAAGTGGAAGCATAACAAGAACTCCTAGCACCATAAATATGCCTTGCATGACATCGGTCCAGACTACTGCTCTAAAGCCTCCAACACTTGTGTATAAAATTACAGATAGAGAAAAAATAATTAGCCCTGTTTCATAAGAAAATCCAAATAAGGTGTTCATGATCAGACCTCCCGCCTTGAATTGAGCCAGCATAAAGGCGGATTGGAAAATTATGATTACAACACTTGCTAAAACTCCTAGAGTTTCGCTTTGAAAACGGTCCCGAAGGAGATCTGGGATTGTGATGGACCCAAGGTATCGAGCTACTTGATTGAGGCGCTTGCCTAGAACTCCCATAGTGACTAAGGGAACAACCGTATAACCAGCTATCCATAAAGCGAGGATCCATCCATACCTATAGATGAGGGAAGGGAATCCCATAAAAGAACCGGCACTCGCACTAGTTGCAGCAAATGTAAATGCTAGTGTCCAAGGACCTAGACTACGCCCACAAAGGTAGTATTCCTTCAGAAATGATTGGGGTTTTTGGGAGCGATAGGAAATAAAACAGAGGAGAAACACAACTAAGAAATAGGACAAAAATGCGACAATTGTTCCTAGATTAACCATCAGTCACACTTTTGTTCTTTTCCCCGTCGTCATCACCTAACTCATCAATGGATATAACCCGAAAGGAGAACCATGCAGTAAATATGTTACAGACTCCCCAGGGGATAATAATTCCCCAAAATACCCAGGTTGGTATTCCCCAGATTAAGGTCAACTCTTTGCTTTGAGGCGGCAACCCATTCTGATAACAGTAGGCAAGAATAAATATCATTACGCCAAGTGAAAATAGAACAATAATTAAGGCTTCACGGCGAGAATTTTTGTAGGTTTCCAATTGTGAGGAATTCATTGTATTGGTTTCAAGAAGGGCCTTTCAAATTACTATAAGTATTACTTGGTTAGGGGTTTTGATTCAATCTCATATAAGGTTGGATTTATTAATTAATAAGGAAAATTAGAAGAACGAGATATCGCATTCTATCCGGCATCATCTACTCTTGGAGTTGTCACCGAACCGATCACTCTTTGTGCTTGATCGATTAAAGAACCTGTCATGACTCCCGAGCTTTCGCTTAAAAGAAATACCGTCAGTCGCGCTACATCGATTGGTTTGATCAAGGGTCCAAAAGGTGAGCCACTTTCTGCGTGGTCAAGCCATCTTTCAGGGTGCCCCATCTTAATCTGTGCGAGGTGTTGGTTGGGGGTATCGGTCCATCCAAGATTAATACCATTGACTCTAATACGATCAAAAAGTAAGTGATTAGCAATATTTTTAGTAAAGGTAGCTAGCGCTCCCTTGGTTGCGCTATATGCACATACAAATTCAGGCCCGCAGTATTTACAGATGGAAAGAATGTTGACGATTGATCCAGGTATTTTCTCTCGACGCATAATTTTTACGGTTTCTTGAGATAATAGAAAAGGTGCTCGGGCATTAATTGCAAAAAGCTGATCCCACACCTCAACAGAAGTCTCATCTAATGTTCCTCTAGAGGTCAAGGCAGCAGCATTCACAAGCCCGTCAACTCTACCAAACTTTTCATCACAACAGTGGACGACCTTACGGCAATCCTGAACTTTTTCAAGGTCAGCCTCTACAAATTCAATGGGACATTGGTAGATGGATTGCGCAACAATTCCCCCCTTTTTCTTATTTCTTCCACAAATCACCAGACCAGCAGCTCCTTGCTGAGCACAGTGAGTTGCTATTGCTGCTCCGACCCCTTGGGTACTTCCAGTAACGATTATAATTTTGCCTTCTAGATTCGACATGTTTTTGTTCTCCTTGAAGTCGATTAATTCACAGGAAATAGAACTAAAGACTATCTTAGATGGATGGTTAGAAACACAGATACAAGGGTAATGAGGGTTTTGTTATTGATTGTGTTTAGAAATTTACAAATTAAAAAGATTGTTATTTTCCTATCTACGAAAATTCATAAAATCGTCATGGATTAATAAAAAATAAAAAGAACGTGTTAAAGTTATTCATATAGGTAGTAATTATTTTCCGTTATCATTGAACGCTGTGTTCAGAGTCTTTATTAGCAAAAGTGGCTGATGTTTTTGTAGATGGGTTAGATCAAGAATAATTCTTTTCAAGACATAAGGTTGCATAGGCAGACTCTGGAGTCGTAAACTTCATTAGGAAGTTTTTGATTGATAAGTAATTCAATTTGATTTAAATCATTGCTGATTGCTCATATGAATCTAAAGTTTAACCTGAGGTAGAATAAGTTTGAATATACTTTTGTACAGCCCAGATAATGGTGTGACACGTAATTTCATGCCTCACTTGTGGATGTTTTTACTCAAGTCTATTACCCCTGCCAAGCATAAAGTGTTTCTGATAGATGGAAACGCTCAGCCAATGAATGAGTCCGATCTAAGTAATTTTGTCAAAGAAAAAAAGATTGATTTAGTTGGGATAGGAGCGATGACTCGAATGGCTGCACGCGCGTACAAAGCAGCAGATGCAATGCGTGATGCGGGAGCAAAAGTGG
This sequence comes from uncultured Acidobacteriota bacterium, assembly GCA_964569605.1. Taxonomy (GTDB): domain Bacteria; phylum Acidobacteriota; class UBA6911; order RPQK01; family CBDAPI01; genus CBDAPI01. Next base: position 53,177 of record CAZMUJ010000068.1, on the reverse strand, counting down.
TGTTTGGAGGACCTCATGTAACGGAAGTCCCAGACGAACCTCTCGGACGGATGGATGAGCCTCGGCATGCTGACGCAGTAGCCTTGGGGGAAGCAGACGCTACCTGGCCAGTTATTGTAGCTGACGCGGAACGTGGTGCTCTAAAAGAAAAATATGAGCCCGTTGACCAGAACGGAAAAGAAGTTAAACCCGATCTCCAGGATTATCCATTGATTCCCTGGGAAGCTATCGATTTGGAGCAATTCAACTTGATCAGCCATATTCCAAGGACCTTACGATATGTTTTGAACAAGGTTGGGATGAAGTGGAAAAGCTTACATGTGGTCCCAATTGAATCTGGTAGAGGGTGTCCATACGGTTGTGACTTTTGTACGGTAACTGGTTTTTTCGGGGACTCAATCCGCTACAGAACTAACGAGAGTGTAGTAGATGAGTTACTTCGTCTTAAGGCACGAGCACGGCGAGATGGCGGTAGAATAGCAGCTTTTTTTATAGACGATAACTTTGCAATAAATGTTAAGAGGACAAAATCTTTACTCCGTGAAATGATTGCTAAAGATGCGGTCGTTCCTTGGGTGGCACAAATAAGTGCCAACTTGCTGAAGGACGAGGAGTTTCTAGATTTGATTAAAAAAAGTGGTGGACAGTGGATTTTTATTGGAATGGAGTCGATTGACACTGCAAATCTGGCAGATGTCAACAAAAGTTTTAACAAGCCAAGCGAATATGAATCTGTTCTAAATCGTCTTGCAAGCAGAGGGGTTTATGCCATTACATCGTTTATCTTTGGTATGGACGGAGATAGTCCGGATGTGGCTAATCGAACCGTAGAAAAAATTGAAAACTGGCCTCCTGGCCTTCCAGTTTACGGTCTATTGACACCCTATCCAGCTACACCGCTTTATGACAGATTGGCTAAAGAAGGTCGTCTTACACGGCCACTACATTGGCTTGATTTTCGCCCTTTTCGGATGGCATTTACTCCTAAGGGGATTTCGATCGCTCAAGCGGAGAAAGAAGTCCGCCATGCATGGCAACGTTCTTATTCCCCTCGTGCAATTACCGCATCGCTCCGAAAAATACAACATCGACCATTTGCGGAGCGTGCAGTTATGTTTGCAGCGAAACTGGCCTTCAGGGGAATCTATTTCCCTCAGATGAAAAAGATTCAATGGATTATGTTGCTTGCACAGAACTCCCGCACTATTTTTCAACTTATATTTGCTGGATTGCTTCAAAGGGTTTGGCCCAGACCCAGTACGTCAGTATCAGAAGAAAAGGATGTCAAGGGAACTGGAAAAACGTCTGAACCTGGAAGTCTGAGAAAAGTTTCTTAAATCCCACTTCTTCATGGTCGAATAACAGGAAGCAATTCTTACCTGAAAGTCTGGAAACTTTTGATTTTCAGCCTAGGCAAGTTAAAAAGCGAGCTTCCGGAATGCCCTGACCTTTGTAGAAGTTAATTTACTTATTCTGATAAACGCTTTTCCTCACTTAGTTGGCGGAGGAAAAGATTCTTTAGTCTCAATTTTAATTTGAGGGGTTGGCTTTCCAATATTCTATTTTTTTAGGGAGACCCATAGATTTTCAGGTCATCCATTTTCCAGGTATTTTTTTGATAGGTTCCTAATCCCATGATAGTTAAAAAGGCACCGTCTTTGACTGAATCAGGCGCGGAATGAAAATAACCTGAAATATCAGCGGTATCCATTACCTGGTTATCGAGTGTCCAGTATACTGTATTGGCATCGTTAGTTAGGTAAAGACCCCAGCGGTGGCTACGCCCCATGATATCTTGAATTTCTTCTTCAGTACGGTAAACTCTGCTAGAGAGAGCAAGGGAGGGTTCACTAATAAAGGCTCCACCGTGAGCCATTTCCTTTTCGTGTAATTCTCTTAGCTCACTAACACTTAGCTGTGGGCGTGAATGATCATTGGTGTATCCATCTTTTGGGTATTTCTCATAATCTTCGGGTACGAGCCCTCGCACCAAGTAGACAAAAACTCCATCGCTTTTGAGATAATCAAAGTGCACTTGTACTCCACGATGAGTGTCATCTGAAATCCAACCTTGCGAGTTGGCAATAGTGAGGCTAAAGCAATGGTCTATATCTTGGGTCCAATTAACAATCTTTTTGGGTGCTTCCTTTTCCTTCGGTAAAACTTTTTCATGGATGAAATCCTCAAGCGTGATTTCTACTCCATTGGTTCCAACTAGTCCGGGATTAAAAGTTTTCTCAGTGGTGGAATAACCACCATAGGACAAATCCAAGGAGGCTAAACCAGGACCAGGAGGTGGTTGCTTTAAAATATCCATGAACCAGTATCCATTCTCTACTCTAGATTGGACCTCATCGCGTTTCGACCATCTCGTCATATCAAAGTAATCTGGTGGACCATATTCTTTACTGAAATCGTCTTGAAATTGGAGAGACAGACCAGACTTTTTCTTTTCATGTTCGTCTTGTTTGCTAACCGTAATTGTTGACAGTTCCTTTGTTTGTTCCTGGCTACACCCAGGACTAAGTACAAGAAACATCAATAGAAAACTAAAGAATATTATGTGGGGAAAATACTTGGGCATATGTATTACTCCATCTAAATAGAATGATAACTAAAATAAATAAGACGAATAACTTATAGTCTAACCAACTCTACCCAGAACTTGAAGGTTTGTTAACTTTTATCTAGAAGGTGGTGGAGAGTAGGTTAGTATATCTTATGCATCTCAGTAAAACCTGGAGGAAGCTTAATCAAATAAAAAGTGTACGGGCTTTAGGTAAGTAGATTTAGGTTCTTTTATAAGAACTTCTATCTAAGTAGGAATTGAGGGTTAGTTTTTTTTGAATGATTTCTATTGGGAGCGGTGGGCATGATTACAAAAGAGAGAACCAAAATATCTAATTTTTTCATATGGAGAAGAAAAACATGTTACTAGTTCAAATTATTGACCTTTATGTGCTGGTGGTAGTGGGAGCTGTTATTGTTTCCTGGATCCGTTTGCCTGAGGATAATCCCATTGTAAAATTTTTCAACAGTGTTACTGAGCCTATTCTTACACAAATTCGTAGGTATGTCCCCACCGTTGGAGGTGTAGATTTCTCTCCTTTTATTTTGTTACTTGGGTTGCAGCTACTGAGAAGTTTCATTTTATCTTGAAACCTGAGGTAGACAGGAAATTGCTTTAGCCGTTTTTTGCGGAAGGCAATCATGTAAGGTTTAATTAGTATTCGTTTTAAAGAAGAACTTAATTTGAGATTCAATGATATTCCCGTTACTTATGGAACTATGAAGCTATGTTTTGCTAATTACTATATTAATTGGAACCTTTTTTCTTCTGATATTCTGATTACAAAAGACAGCCTAATTAGGCGCAACAAGGGTATATAAGAAATTGGAAATATGGGATAATTCAAAGTTCCTCTTCTTTCATGAGGAAATGAGCAAAAAGTAATTTAGTTGAAATATTTAATATGATTGATTTTATGCTAGTTGACCCTTTTCTTAGGATACAACTGCTTACGTAATAGGGCCCTCTATAAAGAATATTATGGAAAATGATACGACCCAGCAAAACTCCCAACAACCACAGACATTAGCGGAATTCCTACAGGGGTTAGACTTATCAGGTTGGCCTCGTCGATTTAGGCTTATTTTCCTGGCCTTGGGAGCGTTGTTACTCCTTCAAGGGATAAGTTGGGTTTGCACTTTTTACACAGATTGGCTCTGGTTCAGCAATCTCGGTTATGAGCAAGTGCTTCTCAAAATCATATCGACAAAGGTTTGGATCTTCTTTTCTAGCGGTATCGTATTTGCAATCATCGCCAGTGTTAATCTTTATTTCTTGTCTCGTTTTACTAATCAATATTCTCTATCAGAGAATGTCATAAGCCCTCCAGACAAAAATAGTAGCATTCGTCAAATATTATGGTTGGTTTCTGTTGCTATTGTGCCCTTACTCAGCTTCTTTGTTGCTTCAATAGCGGCTGGGCAGTGGGACACCATCTTACGCTTTATCTCTGCAGTACCTTTTGGCGAGATGGATCCTATATTTCAAAAAGATATAGGCTTTTTTGTGTTCAACCTCCCACTTTTACATTTTTTACAACAATGGTTACTAGTTGTCGTAATTCTTACAACCCTTCTGGTTTCTGTTCTCTATTTTCTTCTTTCTAGGATAACAGGGAAGTCCTCAATGTTTTCAGGCAGTGTCCAATCTCACTTGTCCATTCTTGGGGCTGCCATTTTTTGTCTAGTGGCGATTGGTCACTGGTTGGGGAGATATGACCTACTATATTCCACATGGGGTGCTGTGGTAGGTGTTGGATACACAGAGGCGAAGGCAGGGTTGCCACTCCACTTTTTAATGGCTCTGGTGGCATTTTCCAGTGGGATTCTTTTAGTTGCTGGCCGGTTTATATTCAACCGTAGTTTTGCTTATTGGTCAATTGGATTGTGGTTGGGGTTAAACATTGTTACCGGTTCTGTGCTTCCATTCGTGGTTCAAAGATTCATGGTGGAACCAAGTGAACTTGCCAGGGAAAAACCTTATCTTGAGAATCACATTGAATTAACTCGTAAAGCTTATGGACTTGATAAGCTTCAGTCACAAAACCACCCGGCGGGCCAATCTGTTAGTGCTGATGCTATTGCTAGAAATCAGGGTACTGTTCAGAACGTTAGGTTGTGGGATGAAGGACCTCTGTTGCAGAGTTACAATCAGATCCAATTCTTCCGCCTTTATTATGACTTTCTTTCGGTTACGACTGATCGTTACGTAATTGATGGGGAGTTACGTCAGGTCATGCTTTCAACTAGGGAGATATCTGCTGAAAAGCTTCCCGCTGAAGCTCAACGTTGGGTCAACAGAACTCTGCAGTTTACTCACGGATATGGTATTGCTATGAGCCCTGTCACAGAGGTCGATTCTGGAGGACGGACTGCTTTTTTTGTGAAAGATGTTCCTCCTCAAGGAAAGATTTCACTCCAACGCCCAGAGATATACTATGGTTTGAAAAGCTTGGATTCCATCATTACTCATAGCCGAATGCAGGAGTTTAACTATCCGGGTGAGGATGGCCCTGTTTACACGCGCTATGAGGGAAAAGGAGGAGTGGTTTTAAGCTCTTTTCTTCGAAGGTTACTTTATTCCTGGCAGTTTAAGGACCTAAATATTTTGATTTCTGGAGAAATTGAACAAGAGAGCCGAATTCAATATAGAAGAACCGTGCCAGAACGGTTTAAAGCCTTAGCTCCTTTTCTATTGCAGGACCAAAACCCCTATGTTGTAGCCGCTGAAGGGCGTTTGTTTTGGATTCAAGATGCCTATACTGTGACTAACCGTTATCCATATTCTAAAGATTGGCAACGTGAATTCAACTATATTCGTAATAGTGTGAAAGCTGTCATTGATGCGTATCAAGGTACAGTAGATTTCTATATTTCTGATACCTCGGATCCTATAATAAAAACCTACCAGCGCATGTTCCCTGGTTTGTTTAAACCTTTAGAAGAAATTCCTGAATCTCTCAAGAATCATCTCCGTTATCCGTTGGACTTCTTTACAATTCAGGTTCAAATGCTACTTCAGTATCATATGGAAGATCCCGTAGTTTTTTATAACAAGGAGGATCAATGGGATCTTCCACTTCAGAGTTCTTTCGGTCGCACGTCAGTTCTAAAACCCTATTACATCGTGGCGCGTCTTCCAGGAGAACCTTCCGAAGAATTTCTATTAATTCAACCATTTACACCGGTTGAGAGGCACAATTTAGTGGCCTGGATCGCGGCTCGTAATGATGGTCCAAACTATGGAGAGTTAGTATTATTTAATTTTCCTCCAGGGCGACATGTCGATGGGCCCAATCAAGTTGAGGCTCGAATCGACAATGATGCTGTTATTTCAGAGCAATTCACATTGTGGGGACAGGTTGGGTCTGAGGTGTCTCGAGGAATACTCCTCGTTATCCCATTGGAGGACTCGATACTTTATGCGGAGCCTGTATTTTTAAAACCAGAGGCACTTGACTTTCCTGAGTTGCGTAGAATTATTCTCGCAGATGCGAACAAGGTAGTTATGCGTCCTACTCTCAATGCTAGTGTGCAAGCTCTTGTAGGAGACATACCCGCTTTTACTGGCGAGACGGAGTTAAAGGAGGTTAAAAGTGAGTCAACAACGTCGCGAGCTTTAGAGGCAGTGAAGATGGGCCTAGAAGAAGTAATTGAGAAACTACACAAGGTTTTGGAGGGACTCCGCACACAATAAAAACCTTAGTTCTGGTCGGCAAAACATTACAAAGAAATAGATTTCAATTTATCTTATATTATCCCTCTACATGTGAGACTCTAGTATATCCTTCCTTGATTAAAGAAAAATCTTAACTTTATCACTGGAAAATCTTTTCTCAGGTTTGAAGTGAGAATTGATGATTTGTGGTGTACTAAATCTTGCTATGCTCAGCACAAGGTATTCTCCCTAAATATCATTGATTCTATTGAATTCTAATATCTGTATTATCTTGAGAGACCAATCATCAAGGAGGATGGAATATGAATCTGGATGGACAAGCGGCTTTAGTCACAGGAGCCGGAACCGGGATTGGGCGCGAGGTTACGTGTGCTTTGGTAGAGAAAGGCATGCGTGTGGCTCTGATAGGAAGAAGAATGGAAAAATTAATGGAAAGTGCTCGATGTTGTGGCGATGGGGCACCAGTGTCGTGTCATCCAGTAGATGTTACTGATCGAATTTCTTTGGACACTGTAATAAAGGATATGGTTCGTGATTTGGGCCCGGTTACTCTTTTAGTTAATAATGCAGGGATCAATACTCCGATACGATCTGTATCGCAGGTTAACCCAAGTGACTGGGATCGTGTTCTTGCGATCAATTTAACAGGAGCCTTTAACTGTATCCGTGGAGTATTGCCTTTGATGAGAGAAAAGAAAGAGGGTCTGATCGTAAATATTTCCTCGATCGCCGGTGTTCGGGTTAGTCAGTTAGCTGGTGCAGCGTATACTGCCTCAAAACATGCCTTGATGGCTTTGAATCAGAGTATTAATTTAGAGGAGGGAAACAATGGCATCCGTGCTTCAGCGATTTGCCCAGGTGAAGTTGATACTGAATTATTGAAGTTCAGGCCTGAAATGCCAAGTGTGGACCATAGAGAAAGAATGCTTTCGGCAAAAGATGTAGCTGCAGCAGTTCTCTTTGTGGCTTCTCTTCCATCAAAAGTTTGTGTTCCAGAATTGTTGATCCAACCGTTAAGATAAGCTTCCTTACTACAAACTCAGTTTCTTCTTAAATTGGTTCTAAAAAAAGTATTTCAGTTAGGATCTGATTTGATGGAGTTTCATAAGGCTTGTGTGCCCCTTTTGAACAATAGGAGCTCCAGTTAAAAGGACAATTTTATCTCCAGATTCCACCATATTGTTTTCAATTAAGAGTTTCTCTGTAGCCAAAATCAGCTCATCTACGTTGTCGATTAATTCCATGATCATTGGCTTGACTCCCCAATAGAGGGCAAGCCTTTTTAAGATCTTAGGATGGGGTGATATTCCTATTATTTCGGCTTCAGGACGAAATTTGGAAATGAGTCGAGCCGTCGATCCCGATTGAGTAAAAGTAACTAGATAACGGGCACCAACAGTTTTTGCTGCATAGTATGCAGAGTGACATATGGCTTCCGGAAAAGAAAGTCGACCTTTTCCAGCAGTGTCTCGATAGTCAGCGATTAATTCCAGGGACTCAGCCTCAGTAATAATTCGATGCATCATTTCAACTGCTTTTTCAGGATAGGCACCTATTGCCGTTTCTCCTGAGAGCATGACGGCATCTGTTCCGTCAATGACAGCATTCGCTACATCGGATGCTTCAGCACGTGTAGGGCGAGGGTTCCTGATCATAGAATCAAGCATTTGTGTAGCAGTAATCACAGTCTTACCAGCCTTATTAGCTGCTGAAATTACTTTCTTTTGCATCAGTGGAACTTTTTCAGGATTAATTTCCACTCCAAGATCACCACGTGCAATCATTACACCGTCAGACACCTCTAAAATATCCGTTAAATTTTCGATTGAGGAAGGATTTTCTAATTTGGAGATAATGGGTATTTCAGCTCCATGTTTCTCCAGTTCCTTTTGTAGCGTGAGTACATCTTGAGCTCGCTGAACAAAGGAAAGAGCGATGAAGTCAACTTCTTGCTCAATTCCAAACTCTATATCTGCGATATCTTTTTGGGTCAGCGGAGGAGCACTTAATCTAATGCCTGGGAGGTTAATCCCCTGATATTCCGAGAGAGTACCCCCTATAATAACTTTGCAGTGGACAGTACTTCCTGCAATTTCTATAACACGGAGTTCGATAAGCCCGTCAGAAAGGAGAAGGGGGGCGCCCGGCTTTAAGTCTAGAGGAAGATGGGAATAGTTCACAGAGATTAATTTATTGCTCCCGCTTATGGGTTCAGTCGTAATGGTAATTCTCTGTCCTCTTGTAAGAGATACTGGATGATGGTTATCTAGAGGACCGGTACGAATTTTGATTCCAGAAATGTCTTGGAGAATAGCTACTGGACGTTGGTTACGACTGGACAAGTATCTGATTTTTTCAATAATGTCTCTATAACGATCATGATTGCCGTGAGCGAAGTTGAGTCTAGCAACATCCATACCAGCTTCAATCAGATTTTTCAGCTGAACGAGTGACTCACTTGCTGGACCAATGGTAGCGATGATCTTGGCCTTTTTCATTAGAAAAGTTTTCGAATCTTTCGGATAGCTTCTACGATATTCAAATTGAATTATTTAATCTTTGAAATTGAAAAAGATCTGCAAAGTATTGTTCTAATCATTAAATGAGCATCGAAATGATCAGATCAGGTATTTTGAAAATTTCACTCTTGATTGTAAGTGAAGGGGATGTTCTTTTTTCTCTGTAACATGCAACAGCTAATAAAAAAAGTCATTAAGTCTGTTGGAATTTATTCAATGGTTTTAATATTTGTGATGTGAATATCTAGGAGCATATTTCCTTGCATGTCTTCTATCAGGAAAAAAGTTTCATATTTGTTAGCTGTTAAGAAGTGATCCACGATGGTTGCTTTTAAGCCTTGTGGAAAGATCATTGTCCACTTCAGCTTTTTAGTTGTTTTGTTCCACTTCCCAGTCCAATAACTGGTTTCTCCCTTAGAGTTGAAAGTCCATTTTTCAAAGACTTTTCTTTTTGAATCATAGCGATGAAAATTAAGACTCTCATCCTTCATGTTTTGGTACATGCATTGTTGGAATTTATCCTTAAGGATCCAATTACACTTTGTACTCTGTGAATAACTTAGTCCACCAGGAAATAGGATTGAATGCTTAAATACTACGTTGGATTTCCATGAGCCCTGCCAAGCCTCAAGAACCTCTATCGGTTTAGATGGTAAATCTTTATAGAATAAATTTTCTGAGATGGAAATAGCGACTGAGTTAATACTGATAAGTGTAATCAAGGAAATAGAAAATAATAATTTGGGCATAATATTGTTTATTTCTTCGTTGTCAATACTACCAGGATTAGGTAGTAGGGATTGATTTGTCGATTCTTTTGACGATAAATAGCGTGGCCATAGACGAGCATAGGCGGGCTGATCATCAGGAACGTTTAAATTTCAAACCGAACATCGGGTGGAGCCACCTAAATGGTCGGATTACATACTCATAAAAAAACAAACTTGCTGCAAGGGTTGCCGTCAGTAGTATTAAAAATTTTAGAATTACTGGAAGGCTTACGGGAAAGAGAAAAAAAGATAGGAAGAATTGAATAGGCATATGGATAACATAAATAGGGAAAACAGCCTTTCGAAAATAAACTAAGCTAGAGGATTCACTATTGAGATATCTTGCGCCATATCCAATTATTGCTAACATCCAGCTAACCGACTCCAAGGCTATCAGTTCATTCGGTGCTTCTTCTAGCTGATAAATTATTAACCTTCCTAGGTATAGGCAGAATGCAAGAATAAAAGAGAATTGTCGAATCCTAACCACTGTCTGCCAAAATACATCACCGAGGGAAACAAGGATAAATCCTGTCAAGAAGGAGACCATACCAATCCAGAAACCATGTGGGGTTAAGTAATAGAGCGAGAAGATATCTGGATCTACAAGCCAAGCCTCAAGTATAAAGGGTAAAGCAACGCAGAAGAGAGTAAATCGAAATCGAAAAAGTTTTGTTAGAAAAACAAAAACGAGATTAGTCGGCGTTTTAGTTAAATAAATTAAGAGTGGTAGAAGGAGTAAAACGTACAGAAATATATTTCCTAGAAACCAAAGATGTCCAGGGTTTGGAAAATAAATTGGGTTCATCCTGTAGTACTTCATTGCAAAAAAAACAGAAATTGGACATATGAAAACAATTCCAAAAATTAACGGCAGAAGGATTCGAACTATGCGCTCCCTGAGAAGCTGTTTCCAGTCTCGGCGTTCCAAGGAAAATCGTACGCCCATACCAGAGATCAGGAATAATATGGGAATACGCCAAATATTAATGAGGGACATGACAATCCACAATCCCTCTAGGGACTGATCATTTTGGATAATGAAAAGCTTTGAGGCCCAAGGCTGGAAGCTGATTGTAACGTGGTAGACAATTAATAGTCCTAATGCGATGACTCTTACCCAGTCAATGTCAAGACGGCGCTGAGGAGTGCTATGCAGAGGATTAGTGGCTCTCAATGGAAAAGGTTTTATAATGAGACTAAGTTTAGCAGAAGTTTGTGGTTTTCATGAAAGAAGTGAGCCTCTCCTCTATCTGAAAAAATCATGGGAGGCCCTAGCTTTTAAAGCAAATTAGTCAAAGGATCTTTATTTCTCTAATCAATAAGTAAAAATGATAAGGTTAGGCCAAGCAATATTGATTATTTTCATTGAGTTAGTGATTATTGGTGACGTATTTGTCTCAATGAAATAGATGAAAGGTTCTTACTGGCTCTATTAATGTTTGTTTGTTTGTTGTCATTCAGTCTCAAGGAGATTTCGATATGATGTTTGTGTTCTTAAGAGTATTTGTTTTGGTGTTAGTAATGCCAAATACTTGGTCTACAGGGGTGTCAACACAACCAACAATAGATTCCCTTTATCCCAATTCAGTACACAAGGGTTGGGAAGGTCTATTGCGAGTTAAGGGTACTAACTTTGACAAACGTAGTTTTGCCTTGATCGATTGAAGGGTACCCAAAACCACTTATATTAATGAAAATTTAATCGAAGTAGAGTTAACAAAGGACATTACACGTTTGTCTGGGAGCAAGAGAGTGAAAGTACATACAGGTGGAGGAGGACTGAGTAACGTGAAGATTTTACTAGTTAGGGAAAGTACTACTCAGGAATGATGAATTTGACTAGGGTTTACTTAAAAGTGGGATATTGTCAGTAGTTTCAGTGATGTAATAGAGGTACAAAATAAACATCTCGTCATTGATCTGTGTCTCACCCCAGGAAACTGTCTTGGAGGGATCAGGATTATAGCGGTTTTGGGCAGAGTTATCGTATATTCCTTTTGCCAGGATATGGCTTCCAGCCCTGAGAGTTAAGGGTTCTTCAAACCTGTAATAAGCTTGCCAGTCAAATGAATAATTTGGAACACTAAGCACTAATCTTGGATCCTCACCCAAAGGGATAGTCCATAATTCCATAGAGCGGCCTCTGTAATGCATGTGAGGTCGAACACTATAAATAACAACATCATCCTTGATTTCTTTCCGCTTACGAACAGGGAACCTCTTTATATGAGAGGGAATCGAAAAGCGGTGGTTGATCAAAGCAAGTGATTCCAACTTATGCTTAGGTGGTGTTTTAAAAAGATATAGGCCAACTTTCGATCGATCCACCATAGCCCGTCCATTAGTTTTGTAGTGAAATTGGGCAGCAATTGTGGACCCAGCTGGCAAGAACATTCCAGAGTTTCTTGGAGAAATAAATGGGCCTATTCCGGGTGCGTAGGAAGCAAAAATACGCGACCAAAACTTATTTTCATAAAACCATTTTTCAATAATTAACTCTACATCGAGTAAATTGTTAATAGTCTCTAATTCAAAATTATGTCCATCAAATAAAAGTGCGTGATGCATTAACTCAGGTTTGGAGGGTTTTATGTCCACGGCCTTTACCCACAAGTCCTTCTGATTTCCAACATCAGCTACTGCATATCGATATTTTAGTAGACCGGTAGCCGGGATGAACTGCTGATCGAAATCTACAATGATATCTGGTTGACCGAGTTGCCATTTGTCATTGGAAACATCTGCCAATTCCTTTAGAGGATCATTTTCTGTATTGCCAGGTGAGCCCGCATCTATCCAGTCCAAGATCAATTGTTCTTCCTTTGGCTTTAGAATGTTCACGTCGGGGAAATGTCCCACGAGTGGATCGATACGCCAGGGTGGCATAAGCTTGGTTCGGATTACCTCTCTAATCATAGGAGACCATCCAAATACTGCACGGTAGCTATCCATCGGGAATGGAGCTGCCCCTCCCTTTATGTGACAGGTAGTGCAGCGGCGCCTTAGGATTGGGGCAATCGACTTTTGATAGGATAAATCTGAAACATTATGAGGCCGGAATTGGATTAGGCATCCTGGGCTATCAACTTTAGGTTGTTCGATCTTTTGATTGGCCAATAAGCTTTCCAGCGCTAAGTGTAGGAAAGGCTGCCTTGTCGTTGGTTTCTGAATTCCGTAATCGAGACGGTCATCGACAGGACCTCTGTAGGCAATCCTCCAGGAAGCTGTCTCTATAAGAATTACTTCAGAGGTCCTGGTGACATCTAGAGACTTGAGAACATGCTGTGCTTCATCGATTAGTATGGGAAACTCTATTCCTAATTCTTTAGTGTCCACAGAAATCGTCTCTCGATTGTCCGAGAGATTTGCATTGATTCCAAGAAATTTGATTCCTTTGCCTTCAAATTTGTGTCGCAGCTTTTGGATTGTAGGTATTTGATTTCGGACTATCTGACATCCAATGCCGTGGACAAAGAGCACAACAGCTTTAAAATCAGAGTAATAATAGAGCTCATGAAAATCACCAAGGTGATCGAGAAGTGCAAAGTTCTCTACTCTATCTCCGGTTGCTACTTGAACGTTGGGGTTTTGTCCACAAGAGGCAACGAGAAGCGGCAATAGAAGAATTCTAATCGCTATATTTCGAAATGGTGTTTTGAGTATGAAGTAACTAATTAAGATTTTATCTCTACTATAATGCACGGGTGTTCGACACTATCTTGGAAATTAACTAATTAGTCCACGGAGAATTACATTAAAAGTCGTAGCGATAAACCATCCAAGAAGACAAACACCCACAGCACGACCTGTAGTTGTGTAGTCGAGTGCTTGACGGACCGCAATTACAAATGCAACCAACATCCAGATTTCGGTCAAAAGATATATGGGGATCGTCAATCCAGGAAGAATGCCAATAAAACGAAGAATGCCTGGTGAAGCCGCAAAGCCTGTTGTACGGAGAAGTTGACCCCAATTGGCTTCAGTCTGTGGTTCAGGTAATATTCGTGTTCCGATGAAGAACGTCAGCCAAGCCCAAAGTAGCCACGCAGTCATAAAGTTTGCTAGTAATGCGATTTTTGGGATCTCAGTCAATCCAGAAAGACTAAGAGAAGCAGCTAAACTAGAAAGTATCACCACGGTTATAGCTTGCCCAAATGAGCTTTTGTCCGCCTCAACATCTTCATAAGTTGAGACATTTAGTTTACTTGCCCCAATCACGCGATGAATAAAGTTTTCCATCATATATCCTCACTAACATAGTTATATCCCCGTCTCTAATGGGGATCTTGATGTACTACCTTTCATCATCTTCTCATACTGATACCAGTAGTCCTATAGCGATAGAATGGAAATAGTATGAATTAATAAACGAAAACAATTAATGAGAATACATCTCAGATCATTGGACACAGCTGTATAGTAGAAAACAGCGGACTAACTAACACGAATTCAATTAGATGATATTTTATTTTTTCAATTCAGATTAGGCATAAGTGGCTGATGGAGAAAAATATACTCAAGTTTTATCCTTAATCAGTTTTTTTCTATCTGGTGTTATGAGTATGGAAATTAAACTTGGTGAGATTTGGAAAAGTGTAAGGAGATGAATCGAAATATAAGCTCCGGGACACTATCCTAAAAAAGACTTGAACTGTTATGCAGGAAAGATAAACTGCAAGGGATTTTGGAGCATTTGTATCGATTTCCTGACGTTTGTAATAGTTGCCTTTTAGCTGATACAGGCTCTTGAATGTAGAACGAAAAACTTTCGGCAATACTTTCAACATGGGTATATCTATTCTATTTAAAAGACTACTTCCCCCGGCTTGTTTATGCTCTATTGGAATGCTATCAGTCTTCCAGGCTGCCTGGTTCTCTGGCTTTAAGAAGCTACAGATAGGACTCGTTGACCCAAGACTAATCAACTATATTCTTGAGCATACCTATCTGTGGACAAAGCAGCAGTACCCTCACAAATCCTTTTGGGATGCTCCTATTCTATTTCCTGCTGCCAACGTTGGAGGTTACACGGACACAATGCTTGGTGTGGCACCACTTTACTGGATCTGGAGGGTTTTAGGCTTTGATGCTAACCTTGCCTTTCAGATCTGGATGATGGCGTGTTTCTTCCTTAACTTCTTTTCTGCTTGGTTGTTTTTAAGGAGGTGCTTGGGGACATCGCCATGGGCTTCAGCAACCGGTGCCTTTATATTTGGGTTTGGAATAAACCGTGTCGCTAGTCTTGGTTCCCCACAGCTTCTTCCTTTGTTTTGGGGAATGTTTGCCATTTATTCGTTGTATAGAATCCTTGAAGATACTAATGAGGAAGCCTTGGAAAGGAGAAAATCTGTCTGGGTTTTCGCTTTTGGAGTTTTTCTTGTCCTTCAGGTATGGTCATGTTTTTATCCTTCATTTTTCTTAATTTTAATTCTTTTAATTTCCTTTCTTGTTTCTTTATTTAATGCTGACAATCGCAGTCGGTTTCTAAAATTACTTTTCCAATATCCATTACCTCTTATAGCTGTTGGGATAATAGGGTTAATTGCTATATCTCCAATGGTGCTAGCGCACCTCAGTGTCGTGGAAGAGCTTGGTTGGAGGACTTATAGAATTAAGTCTCTACCTGTATGGGCCTCATGGTTTTTTCCCGGAACACACAGTCTATTCTATGGGGGATTATCTGACTTCTCATTTTTTAACATGCACTTTGGAAATCAACACCAAAATGGTGTTGGATTTTTAACTGCAACCTTATCTCTTTACGGATTTATTCTTAATCGAAATCGTCCACTCGTACGATCAGTGTTTCTTACTACTTTGGCTGTGATTTTAGTATCAACGAATTTGTTTGGAGGATTTTCTTTTTGGCGGTTTATTTATGACTGGATACCGGGTGCGGGAGCTATCCGTTATCCGTCTCGAATAGGCATGTATTTAACAATTCCTTGTGCAATTGGATTAGCATTATTTCTTGATAGTTTTCGCCGTTCAAAGAAGGTATGGGTGCTGATTGTTTTGATAGCTTTTTGTATTGGGGAGCAATTGCAGTTCAGACCCTTTAGAGAGAATGTTGACTATCAGAGAAGTATTGACTATTTGACTACTAAAATAGCGAAGGAAATACAAAAGGCACCAGTTACTCCATCCGCCTTTGTTTTGGTGGCTACCGACAACAAAATTAAGAAGATAAAAGCTTTACGTCGTTGTGAGCGAGCATTACAAGTAGCATCAATGTGGGCCTCGATTGAGTTGAAATTACCAACAGTTAACGGTCATTATGGGCAGGATCCTATAAATTGGAGGCTTCAGAGATTAATTACTTCTACAAATGAAGATCTTTTCCGAGTGAAGCTTGCATTAGAAAAATGGTTGAAATTTAACGACCTTCCGGAATTCTCTGTGGTTTTGGTTGAGGTGCCTACTGAGAGGCTTCCCTGTATATAAGCGGTTATACTGGGACCGTGAATTCATGTATGACTCTTTTTCATTCCTAAAAATAAATTCATTTTTAAGAAATAGGGTGATTGGAGGGATTCTTCTTTTTTTAGCATTGAATTTTATTTATGAACTTTCTCCTATTCACAGCTTTAAAGACAGCAAGTACACCCTACTAGTAAGTGAACATCTATTTAAAAAGGGAAATTTAGCTGTTGATGAGCATTTTCATCCATACGTTGATTCCAGCCATTATCCTAAGGTAAGGAAGGGGGAGACGCTGCCACGTCACATTCGGTCCTATCTGGGTCATTTATACTATTATTATCCAGCAGGTACACCAATCCTCACCGTTCCCTTTGTGGCTATTATCAATCTATTTACAGATTCAGCTGTAATTGCTCCTGATGGGAGATATAGACCATCTGTGGATAGATTTTGGCAAAAAAAAATTGCATCTATGTTAGTTTCTGTAGCGTGTCTATTTCTTTACTCTGCTGCGATTCAAATGCTTGGATTAAAGGTTAGCTGGTTAATTGCTTTTTCAGCAGGTTTAAGTACTCAGTTTTGGAGTACAGCCTCAAGAGGTTTGCAAGCTCACACGTGGATCGTTGTACTCTTAAGCGTTACATTATTTCTGATAGTGAGAGCAGAATTGCCTGGGAAGAGCTTAAATCCATTTGCTTTTGGTTCGGTTTTGGCGTTTTCCTTCTGGGTACGCCCAACAAGCATGTTTTTTATCTTCCCGTTATCTCTATATGTTTTCTTCCGCCATCGTAAGAGTTTCATATGGGTGTTTATGGTCGAACTAGGTTGGTTTTTCCTAATGATATCTTTGTCTATGAGCTTGTATGGAAAGTTGTTGCCACCCTATTACTTCAAAGGGAAGGGTCTTTCGATATTAAATCTCCCAGTGGGATTGGCCGGCCAATTAATTAGTCCGTCGCGAGGATTATTTATTTTTGTCCCTCTTACATTATTTACGATTTTCCTAGTCTGGCATTATCGTGGCTATCTACAATATAGGGGATTAACCTTGACCTGTATTGCTGCAATCCTAATGCATACGCTTAGCATGAGTATGTTTAGGAATTGGTGGGGCGGGTATAGCTATGGACCAAGGTTTTATACGGATGTGATACCTCTTTTCGTTGTGCTAGCAATTCTTAGCCTAGACGGAGCTATTCGCTCCAATAGAATTCTTAGGTTCTCGGATTTTGGAGTTGCTAAGACTTTCTTTTTCCTTCTTTCTTTTTCCTTTGGAGCACTTTTGAATGGGGCAGGTGCAATCTCTGAAGGGGGAGCGAAGTGGAATTCATCCCCTGAGTCTTTGGCAAAAAATCAAATGAGGGCATTTGATCTGAAACGTAGCCAATTTATGTGTGCTCTTTTCCCGAGCCTTCTAGCAGATAAATCTCCAGAATCGTTGCCAGAAAAATGAAAAGACGATAGGAATAATAGAGACGTCCATAAAGAAGAAGAAAAAAGTCTAAATCTTAATTGTCATGGTGAAACTTTTCTAACAATCAGATTACCTCATGCCCTTTCCTACTTTGTTCCTTTTCAATTAATTAAATCTTTCCTTGAAATGGCTCTAGATGGTTTTAGTCGGGACCAAATGGTTAAGCCAACCATAGATTTCTTATGTCGGGCTCCGATCACTAGGCTTAAAAAAAGTCAGGGGGGTAGGGAGCCTGTGTTAGTTTTTGTGTCACTTGCCCCATCGCAGGTTGGTTTAAGTTCAGGAAGACACAGACCCCTTGGATGTTGCTGGAATAGCTAAGCCACTGATCTTTAAAGCTGTTTAGACTGAAAAGGCTGGTGGGCGGTACTGGACTCGAACCAGTGACTTCCTCCTTGTAAGGGAGGCGCTCTACCAGCTGAGCTAACCGCCCGAATTGGAACTTAATACTCTGATCCTGCTGCTGTTAGGCATGATAGTAAGAGTTGTCCTTTTAGTGCTTAACTATATCCGAAAATCATTATAAGAATTATTTACATATATCAATTGTTTTAAGTGGGACAAAACTAAAAGTTTTTAATTAAGTCATGTTTAAATCATACAGCGTTGGACGACTTTGAAGAAGGATAACTATACCGGGAATCATCTAGTATGAAAATGTAAATGGTTTTAGTTTTATTGTTTGGTTAAATAGGTTGGTAGACAGATAATATCAATTATTTTCCAGAATTCTAATAAGTGATATTTGAATTCCTTTTTTAAAGCAGTAATATTCTTTTATTTGGAACGGGCGTAATAGCTAAAAAGACAACTAAAGTGAAAGGTTTTGGATCATCAGTCACTTGTGTGTTTTTGCTATGATCCGATTTTACTTAGTTCAGCATAAAAGCAATTTCCAGGGAAGGCTTTTAATCAATTGACTCCTCGCTGGATTTTGTGCTCAATTTAACTAATCAAAGGGCAGGCAAAGGGGGCCTTTTGTTTATTCTGACATTCTTAATTCCTCTGATACTTACAGCCAATGGTCACAAATTAGACCAAAATAAGATTCCCAAATATTATTCGCAGTATACTTTGCGAGAAAATGAAGGATCTTCTTCTAGAGCACAGTTACGGAATGGAATCAGGGTAATTGTTGAGGAATATTCTCCTCGGCCTATCTCAGCTGTCACTATGGTAATAGAGACTGGACATGGAGATGAAAAGGAAGCCGAGATCGAAACGGCTTCTTGTCTTGCTAGAGAAATTATTTTTAAGGGTGAGTTCTCTCAGAAACTTATCGATATAGGAGGACTTCTGACTGTGGATGTTAGAAAAAGAGAAACTCTTTTCACGGTGGTTATGCCTACAAGAAATGTTCTCAAATCCCTAGAAAGCATGGATATCATCCTTGAAAAACCCTTGCAGGGAGAGATTTCTAAAAAGCATTCTATCGGTCCGTTGGTTTCCAGGAAGAAATATGAGGACTGGTTTAAGTACAAGGGGGAAAAGCGAAAACTTTGGCATCTTGTTGATGTGGGAGCCCGTTCAGGGGAGATGGGAAAGGCTGTTATTAGAGCTTCTGGTGTGCCCGAATCTGTGTCTGACAAAAAGATTCAAAATTTTCATGAAAAATATTATCAGCCTGGAAACACCTCTATTATTGTTTCATCTGGAATTCTTCGAGAACGCGTATTAGAAAAGATAGCCGAGGTCTATTCCAAACATAAGAGTGTCAAGGCAATTGTTGAAGAAAATATTCAAATTGAGCCAAAGGTTGGATTTCTTTATAAATCTCATCAAAATAAGAAGGGACTAACTCGTATCCTATTTAACTATCGGGCTCCTCCCCTCTCCGATCAGGAGATGGCAGTGCTTCAGTTAATTGAAGCTTCATTATCAGGTTCAGATGGTCTTTTGGAATTCAACCTTTCTCAAGAGAAGCTAAATATTATCCATGAGGTTCGGTGGCGCCCAGGGTATTTAAGAGATCCATTCTCAATTACTGTTTTTCCTTATGGAGATAATATTGAGCAAGTCGAAGTTTCTGTATTAGCCGTTTTAGAATCCCTTGCTAAGGAAGGCTTGGATCCTAACGATTTGCAGAGAGCAAAGTCCCAATTAACACTGAATCATTTTTCCCGATTGAGGAGTAATGAGGAACGCACTCGAATTCTCTATCGTCAAAGTAGAAATAATGAATGGTCAGATTTGACGCTTTGGCCACGTCAACTTGCTGAAATCTCAAACGAAGAGGTGAAGGAGGTTGCAGGGAAGTGTTTTAGAAGATCACAGTTAACGCTTATTGAAGACCTTTCTATAGAGAGTCCAATTCGAGCGATCACTTCTAAATCTATCAAAGAATATTTTGATCTCCTTGTCCCGAACGCTATTGAGAAAATTCTTTCAAAGAAAAAGATGCGTTGGAGTATCGATTCAACAGATTTTGTTGTCCCTGAAATCCCCATAGGAAAGCAGGCTTCTCAGCTAAAAAAAACCTCTGTTTTAAGGGGCCCTGAAATTTTACAAGAAGAGGAAAGAAGCTCTCCAATCATAGATATCGGGTTGTTTTTCCCAGGTGGGCGAGCTAATGAAATAAGAGAAAACCAAGGGATTACAGAACTTATGCTAAATTCCTTGGTAAAAAATAGAGGAAAAACCTGGGAAGAATTGACGCAAGTGGGGAGAGAGCTTGAGATAGTGAATGAGCCTGACTTTTTTGGCATACGTACACAGATCTTTAGTAGGGATTTACAGAACACCCTAGCTGAGATGATTAATTGGATACGAAAAGCAAGGATTTCTCCGAGGTTATTTAGCTCTTCTCTCAAAACCATTTCCTTAATACAGAAAATAGAAAAGCAGGATTTGTTTTGGAGTGGAAAACAAGAAGTAAGGAAAATATTTTTCCCAAATCATTCCTATGGATTAAATCGTTATGGAACAGAGGAAAGTCTTCCCCGTTTAAAATTAAGTTCAGTGGAGGAATGGCAAAAAAAGTATATGAGAAATATTCATCCATTGATTGTTATTTTTGGTGATCTTGAGGGGAGTTCTTTTCTCTTAGATCTTATTCCAATCCTAAGCAGTTCCAAATATCGCTACACGAAGTTACAGAAAAGTGAAATGTTCACTAAAGTAAGTGATTCACACCTAGTTAGAATTGGAGAGAAATGGGTTCTTGCGGGTATTTCTGGTCCTGCACTCGGAACCCGGGATGATTGGATTATGGATGTGATTATCAATCTTTTAAAACTCAAACAATTATCACCTGTTAGGATTGGTGAGGTACAACTATCACATGATATTAACTTTGAAAGTCAAGGATTTTTGAAGACGGGAATTGTTTATATTTCATGGCCTGTTCATGATAAGAAGGTTGAAAAACAGACCATTCTCAAGCAACTCTCGGAATTAGGCGAGATCTCTGTAACTCAAGAATTGCTGAAAAAGTGCCTTGTTTTAACCCTAACGCAACATTATAGGGATGGACAAAAGGGAAGTGAGTATTTGATGAATGTGGCAAGCAATTTTTTAGCATTTAAAAAATCAAGTTATCAGGTAGATTACCAAACAAATATCAAATCTTTAGGGTTTGAGGACCTCCAGTTAGTGGTCAAACGTTATTTTCAGTCACTTACCAATTTAGTTACAGCTATGGATAGTCCAAGAAATCAATGAAGGTTGTTATTTTGTGTGGAGGGCAGGGAACTCGTTTCTGGCCTGCAAGTCGTTCCTCAAAACCTAAACAATTTCTACAAATTAATGGGCAAAAAAGCTTGCTCCAAAGCACCTATGAACGACTTCATCCATTAATTGAGCAGAACAACATTTTCTTTGTTTGTAAATCGCAGTACGCAGAACAGGTAATAGAACAGATACCTGGAATTACAGAAGAGCAGATCATATTGGAGCCATCTGGTCGGAATACTGCAGCCTCTATTGGACTTTCAGCATACTATCTGCAAAAACGGTTTGGGAATGAAGTGATGGCTGTTTTACCTGCAGATCATATGATTGATGACAGAGATGCTTTTCAAGATGCCTTGAATTCTGCCGAAAAAATTGCTAACAACAACTATTTAGTTACATTTGGAATAAAACCAACGAGAGCTGAGACCGGATACGGTTACATTGAAAAAGGAGAAAAAATTAAGGGCTGTTCAAATCATGAGGTATTCCAAGTATCAACATTTAGAGAAAAACCAGACAAAAAAGAAGCACGGAATTTCCTTAACTCAGGAAAGTTTTATTGGAATACTGGGATTTTTGTTTGGAAGATATCTATGATCCTAAAGGAGCTTAAACTCTACCAACCAAAACTCGATTCAGTCCTTCATAGAATTACAGCCAGCCAAGACTGGAATATATCAAAAGACCTTTTTGAGAAACTAGAAAACGTATCTATTGATTATGCTGTAATGGAAAAATCTCATCGAGTAGCCATGATTCCTGCTGGATTCAAATGGGATGATCTAGGGGATTGGCTTTCTATGTTTAAACATCTTGCAGGTGATGCGGATGGTAATCATGGGAACACGACTATGGTGGCAGTGAGTTCTCAAGATTGTTTGGGGTACAGTACAAGTGGGAGAACTATAGCACTTCTTGGCATCGATGACTTGGTCGTAGTTGATGGAGATGATGTTCTTCTAGTATGTCATAAAGATCGTGTTCAAGAAGTAAAGAATATACTTGATGTGATTGACCCTAAACATCTTTAATAAATATATAAATCTAGACTAAATATGTTGAATCTTGACGATTTACAATTGATTTCACAAATTGATTCAAAAGGCATACTTTCTTATGTAGAAGGTATTGATTCTCAAATTGATGAGGGAGTAAAAATTTGTGAGAAATTGATTATTGAGACAGGGGGAAATAATGACGTTATCCTGAATCAGATAGTCCTATGTGGAATGGGAGGTTCAGCCATTGTCGGTGATTTAATTAGAGACTTCCTAGGGCCTGATTTGAAGGTTCCGTTTCTTGTTAATAGAAGGCATACACTGCCATTTGTAAATTCTAGTAGCTGTGTGATTTTGGCGAGCTATTCAGGTAATACAGAAGAAACATTATCATGCCTTAGGCAGGCAGAAGAAGCTCAGTCAATGATTATCTGCATAGCCTCAGGTGGTAGGTTGCTTGATGCTTGCTCCAGAAGGGGGATTCCCTCAGTAGTTATCCCTAAAGGTTATCCTCCTCGGTGCGCCATAGGTTTTGGCCTGATTATCTTACAGATGTTGTTGTCTAAGCTTAGTTTAGCATCTTCTGCAGACAGTAAGGCATTGAAGCCTTTTATTCGAAATCAAATTATTAAATTAAGTCCGAAACAGCCATTTTTACGGAACCGTTCTAAAAAAGTAGCAGCTGATTTATTTGGACGTGTGGTGATTGTTTACGGAAGTGAGGGGCACACGGGTTCTATTGCTAAGAGATGGGCCAGTCAACTGGCTGAGAATGGTAAACAACTTGCTTATTCTAGTGTGATACCCGAGATGACCCATAACGAAATTGTCGGCTGGAATCATCCGGAGGGAAAATTAAAAGATCTAGTAGCTGTGTTTTTAAGGGATCAAGAAGATCATCCCCAGGTTTCAAAACGTATAGATTGTACTTTTTCAATCCTTAAAAGACGAGCAGGGCTTTGCCTTGAGATTTTTTCGGAAGGATTAAATTGGTCTGAACGATTTTGGTCCTTAGTGATTCTCGGTGACTATACAAGTATTTATCTGGGGATACTAAATAGGGAGGATCCTACTCCAGTAAAAGAAATAGATGAGCTGAAACTTAGAGCAGATGCAAACGAAATCGAGTATGAAGATTAATCTCGAAATGTTCCGTGAATATGATATTAGGGGAATTGCTGAGAGTGACCTAGCTTGTCCGATATCGATTGCTCTCGGTAAGGCAGTTGGAACCTATTTCAGAAAAAGAGGAATTGGAACTATTGTACTTGGTCGGGACTGCAGGTTGAGTTCAGAACGACTTTTATTAGAGCTATCTGATGGATTGTTAAGTACTGGGATAAATATTGTTGATATCGGTATAGTTCCTACTCCATTGGTCTATTACTCTCTTCATCAATATGATGACGTAGGTGGTGGTGTAATGATCACAGCAAGCCACAATCCCAGTGAATACAATGGCCTTAAAATTTCCTGTGGAACAGCTTCCATACATGGAGAGGAAATTAAAAAGATCGCAAAGCTTTTGGAAACTGATGACTTTGAAAAGGGCGAGGGGAAACAAGAGTGTCGAGAAGTAAAAAAAGCATATGTGGATATGATTTACGAGCGAATTGGAAAGCTTTCGCGGCCACTTAGGGTTGTTGTAGATGCTGGAAATGGAATGGCTTCTGAATTAGCTCCAAAGGTATACCGTGAGCTTGGTTGTGAGGTTACAGAACTTTTCTGTGAGCTGAATGGAAGATTTCCAAATCATCACCCAGACCCAACAATAAAAGAGAATTTAAGTCATCTAGTAGCTTCTGTAAAACGTAACAAAGCAGATTTTGGTATCGCGTATGATGGTGATGCTGATCGTTTGGGTGTGGTTGACCACGAGGGAAGGATTGTGTGGGGAGATGAGATCATGATTCTTTTTAGTCGTGAGATTTTGTCGAGAGTGCCAGGTGCAACTATTATTGGAGAGGTGAAATGCTCCAACAACCTATACCGTGAAGTAGAAAAGAATGGTGGGAAGGCCATTATGTGGAAGGCGGGGCACTCCTTAATAAAAGAAAAAATGAGAAGCTCCGGGGCTGTTCTTGCAGGTGAAATGAGTGGTCATATTTTCTTTTCAGATGGTTTTTATGGTTTTGATGATGCCATTTTTGCCGGAGCAAGACTGCTAAAGTTGGTAGCGGATTCATCCCACTCTATTAGGTGGCTTCTTCGTGATGTTCCCGAAATCTATAATACTCCTGAAATCAAGATTCAAACTCGAGAGGATTTGAAATTTAAGATTGTCCAACGGCTCCAGGTGCATTTTAATAAGGAGTATGAGACGGTTACCATTGATGGAGTTCGTATATCGTTCAAACATGGTTGGGGACTGGTTAGAGCCTCAAATACCGGACCTAACCTAGTACTTCGTTTTGAAGCAAATTCCTCAAAACAGCTCGCAAGAATTAGATCTTTAGTAGAGTCAAAAGTTATGGATGTCATCTCTGATATGAATCAAGAATGCGGTTAGAATTTACTAAATGGCATTGTTGTGAAAACGATTATCTGATTTTTGAAGATGTGAGAATTTCCGAGAATCAGTTAAGCGGTTTTACGAAGTTTATATGTCGGCAACATTCAGGACTGGGTGCAGATGGCTGTGTCTTTCTCTCTAAGAATTCTAAAGGTGATTTAAGTTTCCGTATCTTTAACAAGGATGGTAGTGAAGCAGAGATGTCTGGTAATGGTGCTCGTTGTGCAGCAGCCCATCTTCACCGTTCGGGTCACAATCATGAAGAACCGGTAATATTAGCCACTAAGAGTGGGAAGAAAATTCTTAAGTTGATAGGGATAAAAGACTCTTTACGCTGGACTTACTGTTCCGAAATGGGAAAGGCGTTCTTCCTGCCTGAAAAAATTCCTTGTCTTATTAAGGAGTTAAAAATAGTATCAGAGCATTTTTTAGAAATCGAAGGTCAGGAAGTAGAGGTTAATGCTCTTTCAGTGGGAAATCCACAATGCGTTGTTATTTTAGATCGATTACCTAAAACAGAAAAATTTCGGTATTTGGGTTCTAAGCTAGAGACACATGCCCTTTTTCCTAATCGAACAAATGTTTCCTTTGTTCAGGTAATTGATCGGAAAAAAATTCTAATACAAGTATGGGAGCGTGGTGTTGGAGCTACTGCGTCCTCAGGAACTGGATGTTGTGGGGCAGCTGTGACTGTGATACGCCTAGGATTGTGTGATTCGCCAGTGGAAGTGAGTACTACTTCTGGATCACAGTTTGTACAATGGAGATTGGGCTCTGCAATTAGTCTTACTGGTCATGCAGATCTAGTAGCGAAAGGGAATTGTTATTGGAACTGTTGAGCCTGAAAATCTTATTATTTTTATTAGTTGAGCCTCACTGATCTAAAATACATTCGTTTCTTAAGGTAGAATCGTTGATTGACTTGCTCTTATCTCCTAAGTAAGTTCTTAGATTTGCGATAGAGATTGGACTTATGGGTAAAGAAATTACAGTTGTTGAGGACAAACTTTTAGTACCGAATGATCCAATCATTCCTTTTATTGAAGGGGATGGTATTGGACCTGATATTTGGAAGACGACTAAGTTAATCATCGATCAGTCTGTAGACCGAGCCTTTGATGGATCTAAAAAGATTGTCTGGACGGAACTGTTAGCTGGAGAAAAGGCTTTTAACCAAACTGGAGAATGGCTGCCCAACAGAACTGTTGATTCAATTTCAAAATACTTAGTAGCTATTAAGGGACCTTTAACAACTCCAGTAGGAAAAGGTATCCGAAGTCTTAATGTGACTCTTCGACAAGTCCTCGATCTTTATGCTTGTGTGAGACCATGTCGATATATTTCAGGGGTGCCATCACCCGTGAAGGAACCGCAGAGTCTCGATGTTGTGATTTTTCGTGAAAACACAGAGGATGTTTATGCAGGTGTGGAATGGGCCAGTGGTTCAAGGGAGGCTAACGAGCTGATCGATTTTGCAAATTCTCGTTCCGATCAACAGATACGAAGAAATTCTGGTATTGGAATTAAACCAATTTCTAAATTCGGTACCTCACGTTTAGTAAGAATGGCGATCCAATTTGCTCAAGAACACAGTAAAAACAGGGTTACTATTGTCCACAAGGGTAATATACAGAAATTTACGGAAGGGGCATTTAGGGATTGGGGCTACGACGTCGCATTTCAGGAGTACCGTGACTACTGCATTGATGAGGATTCATTATGGGAAGCCTATGATGGGAAAATTCCAGCAGGTAAGATAGTTGTCAATGATCGAATAGCTGATGCAATGTTCCAGCAGATTCTACTTCGTCCGCGGGAGTATCAGGTAATTGCATTGCCTAACTTGAATGGTGATTATTTGTCTGATGCTTGTGCGGCTCAAGTAGGAGGCTTAGGCATGGCCCCTGGTGCGAATCTTGGGAAAAAGGTTGCGCTATTTGAAGCAACTCATGGAACAGCACCTAAATATGCTGGAAAAGATAAGGTTAACCCAGGATCTTTAATTCTGTCAGCGGTTATGATGTTGGAGCATATAGGGTGGTCTAAGCCAGCTAAATTGATTAGAAGAGCATTGGAATCAACTATTGCTCAAAAACGTGTCACTTATGATTTGGCACGACAGATGGAAGGTGCAGTCACGCTAAAAACTAGTGAGTTTGGGGCTGCTATTATCGAAAACATGTGATTTGTTATGGAAGTGTGAGCATCGAGGGGATTTACCTGGATATTCAGTCTTCCAACTTGCTTCTTCTGGGGGAATTAAGATGGAGAAAAAAGTAACTGTTGTCGGAGCTGGTCATGTTGGAGCAACCACAGCTCAAAGAATAGCAGAACAGGAACTTGCAGATGTAGTTCTGCTTGATGTTGTGGAAGGGATGCCAAAGGGAAAGGCGCTAGATTTGTTAGAAGCCGGCCCTGTTGAGAACTACGATACTCAGATAATTGGAACAAATGGTTATGAGGCAACAGAAGGATCGGATGTCGTAATCATCACCGCTGGTTTACCTCGTAAACCAGGGATGAGTCGAGATGATCTCTTATTGAAGAATGCAGCTATTGTAAGATCCGTTACAGAGGGTATTGTTCGTGAGAGTCCGCAGTGCATTATCATTGTTGTAAGCAACCCATTGGATGCAATGTGTCACGTAGTTAAATGGGTAAGTGGATTTCCACGACAGCGAGTTATTGGGATGGCAGGAATTCTTGATTCAGCTCGATTCAGGACTTTTATTTCTATGGAACTCTCAGTGTCGGTTGACAGTACTCATGCTTTTGTTCTTGGAGGGCACGGGGATACAATGGTTCCTTTGCCCAGGTACTCAACTGTTGCCGGTGTACCTATTACTGAACTGATATCATCAGAAAGACTCAACTCTATTATCCAAAGAACCCGTGATGGTGGCGCTGAAATAGTTAAGCTTCTCAAAACAGGGAGTGCATTTTACGCTCCTAGTGCGGGTGTTGCAGAAATGGTGAAGGCAGTTATCAAGGATCAGAGAAAGATTTTGGCGTGTGCTGCTTATTTAGAGGGGGAATACGGGGTTAACGATCTATTTGTTGGTGTACCTGTAAAACTTGGTGCTGGTGGAATTCAGGAGATCTTTCAGATTAGTTTGACGACTGATGAGCAGTTAGCTTTGCAGCGGTCAGCGAGCTCAGTTCAGTCCCTAAAAGACACATTAAAAAAGAATGGGTATCTCTAGGTCTCTTACTATAATAAAGTTTCTCTATTTCTCATCTAGATCGAAGAGGATCATCTCTAACGCTTTTTCAGATTTAATCAAAATTCTCTAGAGAGATTTTTTTCCGTATTTTCTTAAGTTGGCCTTGTTTCTTTTTGAGAGCAAGTCTTTTTTCCTTTGCCCTAAAAGGTTTTTTGGTCTCTTGGCGTGTTTTTTTTTGTAGTATTGCCTGTTGAATGAGTACCTTGAAAAGTGCGATAACAGAATCTCGGTTTTTAGACTGACTTCGATACTGTTGGCTGCTAATATGCAGTATTCCTTTCTTGTTAATCCGTTTTCCCAAACATTTACAGATTTTCTGTTTTTTCTCCTTTGTTAAACTGGGTGATCCTGCTAAGTCAAAGAGGAGAGTTACTCTAGTACTCACTTTATTTATATGCTGTCCTCCAGGCCCACTACTTTTAGAAACGGAAAAGGAAAGCTCAGAGCTAGGGATAAAAGTTTTTTCATCAATGTTGATTAAGAAACGATTTTTTTGGTTATTCATAGAATTAAAGTCTTTTGAGGAAAGGCTTATCCGGATAAGGAAGAGTTTGGTGAGTTATAGTTGGCTAGCATTAAATAATATCCTGTAACAAGGAGCCCTTGGTAGAAGTTTTATCTTAAAGTAAGGTTTAAAATTCTAGACATTCTGAATCTATAAATAATATAGGGATGTGTTATTTCTCACCTGATTAATGTTACTTACCAGCTTATTTTTAGTTGAGTTGTGATATTGATGAAATGAACATCATAACCACAAACTTTCTCTAGTTAATAGATGTAATCCATATTGCATTGAATGGTTGATGACTTAAAAAAATGGTTCAGATTTTCTTGGTAATACGACAGTAGTTGGAGAATTAATTATTGTTTTTCGACCTTCCAACTGACTTAGGAAATATTGAAGTGAGCTAGAGGAAAAATAAGGGTTCTAGATTAGGAGAAGATAATGATCTCTACTTTCTTATCAGTTTTACTATTGATTCCATCATTGGAAATATTGTCTGAGGAAGTTCAACAAGATAAAGAACAGCCATCTAAGGAATTCATTGTAGGAGGACAGGATGGAGATATAGCTAACCATCCATATCTCGTGGCTTTACTTGATAGAACATCGTTAGACTCTTATTTTGGATTAAATGACAAATTCTCAGCTCAATATTGTGCAGGTAGCCTTATAGCACCTAGCTGGGTTCTTACTGCTGCCCATTGTGTGGTAATAGCTGATCCTGATGGTTTCCCTACAAACATTCCGATAGATCCTCATCAAGTTGTCGTGGCTTTAAACCTAACAGATTTGGATTCGGACGAGGGAGATTTGTCCGATGTGGAAAGGATCATAGTTCACAGTGATTTTGATGGTCGTTTGTCCTCACCAACAGTAACAGCCGACATAGCACTCTTGAAATTAGTAAGGGATTTCCCAGACCAACCTACATTACCTTATAACCAAGAGTCTGTAGTTTCTGATGGAATACCAGCTGTTATTTCAGGTTGGGGGGCCGATAGTTATGACAATAATGAAGATGTTACTGTCAGTTTCCCAAATATTTTACAGGAAGCAGAAGTGAATATTATTTCAAACCAGGATTGTGAAGATGCTTATGGTGGAGCGACTGTTGAAATAAATGGAACTCACATCTGCGCTGCTAAGCCTGGAGTCGATGTATGCTCAGCAGATAGTGGAGTCCCTCTTCTCGTAAATAGTAACTATCTAACAGGTAATGTTACTGGGTTTGTACAAGTAGGGATTGCGAGTTTTGCCATTGGTTGTGCAAATCCAGACTTTCCTGGGGTTTACACTAGAGTTTCCGAATATTCGGAATGGATTGAAACAAAAATGGAACTTGAAACTTTTTTTGCCACCTTTGGAAACGGTCAAAGTTCGGGTCTTTCTCTAATCAGCGATATCGTAATATACAACCCACACGAGTCAAGAACTGTTTCAGGGTCTATTTTGCTTAGGGACGAGAATGGAAACCAACTAGATCCGGAAGGTATCTTTTGGCAGGGAGATATTTCTTTCCTGGTCCCACCAATGGGAACATCCACATTTTCTACTACTGGCCAAGGAAATATAGTTTCTGGATCTGTAGAGGTAGTTAGTGACCATGAGTTATCTGGTATTATTCGTTTTTCTCTTTCAGGAATTGGTATTGCGGGTGTTAGTCCCAGTCTTCCAGGGTCCAAGTTAGTCGCACCGGTGCGTCGAAAGGAATCAGTCAATACTGGGATAGCAATTCTTAATACCACACCTCAAATGGTTCGGGTTGTTCAAGAATTAAAAGATTTAAGCGGCCAAGTCATAGCAGCCAGTATCCAAGATTTAGGTCCCATGGTTAGAACTGCAATGTTTTTGGACCAGCTTTTTCCAAATGTCGATACAACGGAATTTGTTGGTACAGTTTGGCTAACTGTTGAGGTTGGCGAAATCGCAGCCATTGCCATCGAGCAGGGAAGCGATCCGGGTGAGTTCACAACTCTTCAGGTAACAGTTCTAGAGTAGAAGAGTTGTCTCAGTGAGATTGCCTCGAATTGTTGAAGAGCTAGCTCCTCCCAGTCGCAGAGCGTCCTATTGTCGTTAGTTCGGATGGAAAAGTTTGTTGATTTTAGCACTAGCTTTCTATCTGCAGTGCTAGAATTAAATCATAATTCTGTTATATTAAGCCTTCGACGCAATTGCTGCCTTAAGCTACTTTTCAAAAACATTTTGCTTGGGGTAGAGACTTTGGTGAAGGAGAATTAATGGCAAGACGACCACAAAGGCCACGTTTTCGAGCTGGGAAAAGGAAGAAAAAAAAGAAGACCGTAACCAAGGTTACGGACGGCCCTCGACCAGCTAAAGCAAATGCCATTGAGGTGACTGGCACAGTCCTTGAAGCCCTTCCTAATGCTATGTTCAAGGTGGAGTTGGAGAACAAACACGTTGTCTTAGCTTATATATCAGGTAAGATGCGTAGGTATTTTATAAGAATTTTACGTGGCGATAAGGTGATGGTTGAGTTATCACCCTACGATCTTACTCGTGGTAGGCTTACATACCGATTTAAATAAAAGAATGGTGGTTCTTTTACTATAAAATTATCATTCTGCCACCTTTAGATCTTTATTTCCTAACAAGCTAGTCGTCGATATCTGCTTTGCCCTTGATTGCCTTCGTAAGCTTCCACTGGTTGGAACTGCCAAGACCGGCAGTTGCAGATCACTTCAAGTCTCCATGTATCGGCATTTTCGACAGAGTAGTTTACAGCGGTGTTCTATAAGAGCTGAACCACATATAGGACAAATTGGGAGCCTTTTGCAATCATCTTTTCTTTGTGTTTCTACCATCTGAAATTGTCAATCTTGTATAGATTTGTAGTCAAGTGGGCTTGGGGCATAAGAAAAAGATTCTGAGAGGGATGCTTCTTTTTTAAAGATAACCTTCTCATTAGATTCTTAATTTTGGTTTGTTACTTCAGGTGGCCTCTGGATTAAAAAAGCTGCTTTTGAGAATCCTCGAACATTCTATGAGAGTTGAATGATTGATTTTCGCCTGAGATATTAAGTCGTTTTTGTTCTAGGCGAGTAAGAATCTCTCTAGAACGTTTTAAAACCTTATTAGGAATTCCAGCAAGACGGGCCACCTCAATGCCATAACTTTTGCTACCCACTCCTGGTAAAACACGGTGGAAAAAAAGGATTTTACCGTTAGACTCACGGACAGTGACACGGTAGTTCTTTACCCCACCGTAAAGAGATTCTAGCTTTGTGAGCTCATGATAATGTGTAGCAAAGAGTGTTCGACCCCGTCGTTCTGGAGTTGTTGTCAGGTACTCTGCAATAGACCAGGCTAAGGACAGACCGTCAAAGGTTGCAGTACCACGTCCCACCTCATCAAGTAGAATAAAACTCTTTGGTGTAGCAGTATTTAAGATATGAGCAGTTTCAATCATTTCAACCATGAAAGTAGATCGTCCACGGGCAAGGTCATCACTTGCCCCAACACGGGTAAACACCTGATCAACTATTCCAATCCGGGCTTTTTTAGCGGGCACAAATGAACCCATTTGAGCAAGAATTACAATCAATGCATTTTGCCGTAAATAGGTAGATTTGCCACCCATATTTGGTCCTGTAAGAATAAGGAGCTGGTCAGAAGTATTATTGCAAAGAAGGTTATTGGGAACGAATGGCTTCTCAGTCAGTCGTTGCACAACAGGATGCCAACCCTCGACAATGTCAAGTTCCTTACTATTGTCAAGAACTGGGCGAGCATAATTTTGGCTGTGTGCAAGTTCAGAAAAAGAGAGAAGAACGTCTAGTAGCGCTATAGTCCTAGCGGTCTTCTTAATTCTAGCGGCCTCATTTGCTACCTGTTTTCGTATTTTTTGGAAGAGCTCTTTTTCAATTTCAATAATTTTTTCTTCGGCATCTAAAATCTTTTCCTCATGAACCTTTAACTCGGGGGTAATAAAACGTTCAGAATTAACCAGAGTTTGTTTTCTTAGATAATTTTCAGGAACCTTTTCTAGGTTTGATTTAGTGACTTCTATGAAATACCCAAAAACTCGGTTGAATTTTACTTTCAAATTAGAAATTTTAGTTCGTTCACGTTCAGTAGCTTCTAAGCTTACGATAAAGGTCTTTCCCGATGTAGCAATGTTTCTAAGTTCATCAAGAGCGTCATCAAAACCAGTGCGGATCACACCTCCATCCAGAGGAGATATAGGGGTATCAGGGCATATTGAATTAGTGAGGAGCTTAAAGACATCTTCTAAAGTGTCAAAATTAGGCTTTAGGAGCTCAGCGTTAAATGAATTAAGAGTTGTAAAGAGATCAGGAAGAATTGAAAAAGATTTTGCCAGTGCAAGAAGATCCTTAGGATGGGCTGTCTCCAAAGTAACACGACTTAGCAACCGTTCAATATCGTATACATTGCTCAGCATACCTATCAATGTTTTTCTGGAGAGGGTTGATTGGCTTAATTCTTCTACGGCATCCAACCGTGATTCAATTTCTAACTGGTCCATCGAGGGCCGGAGAAGAAAATTGCGGAGAAGACGAGCTCCCATTCCAGTATGTGTTAAATCGATTGATGCAATAAGGGTAGATTTTCTGTTCCCATCAAAACCACGAATTAGCTCTAGGTTGGAAACGGTTCCTTCATCAAGGTTAAGGTAATCGGATGGGTTGTACACTTTTAAGGAATCAATATGCAAAAGTGACGTCCTTTGCGTCTCTTTTGCATATCCCAATAAACTGCCCGCTGCCGATACAGCTACATCTTTACCTTTTACTCCAAAGCATTCCAAGGTTTGGACATCAAAATGATCAATTAAAAGTCTCTTGGCGTATTCATTGTGAAAAATCCAATCAGGCTGTTTGGTATTCAACAATCCACAGCGTATTTCATTAGGTATATTTAAAAGATATTGATCAGATGATCCCTCTGGCATGATTAATTCAACGGGAGAAAAATGGGTTAAGCTGTTATGGGTAGCCCTCCAGGCATCAGTAGAATCCACTTGACTAAGCCAGAATTCTCCAGTAGAAACATCAAGGAAGGCAGATCCAATCGATCCATTTAATTCGAAAAGACTTGCAACATAGTTGTTTTCACCATTTTGTAGAACCCCTTCCTGAACAGTTATTCCCGGGGTCACAATGCGGGTCACCTCGCGATTTACCAAGCCTTTAGAATCTTTAGCATTCTCTGTTTGTTCGCATATAGCCACCTTGTAACCACGATTTAGGAGTTTGTCTAGATAGCCGTTGATTGAATGAAACGGGATACCACACATGGGAATTGCTTTGCCGGTCTTATCTGTGTTACGTGAGGTTAGAGTGATTTCTAGGATCTTGGAACCCTCAACAGCATCATCGAAAAACATCTCATAAAAATCTCCGAGACGAAAAAAAAGAAACTTGTCTGGATGTAGACTTTTGATCTTTAGGTATTGTCGTATCATTGGAGTATTTGGCGACATAGACGATCATATACTAACAGAAATAGGTGACCCACTATTGCAACCCAAAGCCATTTAAGTAAAGTAGAAAAGTATTTATTAATAGATAATTAATAAATATTATCTAATAAATTACATAAGATAAATGGATCCAGAATATTAGAAAAATTATCGCAAAACTCTTATCAATGAATGAAAAATATATTGTTTAATAACTTGACTCGATAAGATAGATGGTCTTTATGCGGTTTCTTATGCAGGATGCTGGTAATTTATATCAAATCTTTTGTTTCTGGAATTTGAAAAAAAAACCGATAAGATTAAAAGCTCATTTTCAATGTCTCTCTTGAGAGGTTGAACTAGTCTTAAATACTGAGTAGTGGACTCAGGAGGTTTTCATGACTCAAACAATAGAAGGATATGTCTAACAAAATAAATCCCTAAACAATTATATTTTGGTTCTGGAAAATGAAAATATTAGCTGTGGATACCACAACAAATCATGGTGGAGTTGGTTTGGGAATTGATGGAGAGCTTGAGGCAGCTGTTTTTTTGCCAAGCCCTCAAAGTTATGCCGAAACCATGATACCGATGGCAGAATTTTTATTGTCACAGCTAAGAATAGATCTTAAGGAGATTGATTGTTTAGCTGTAGCCACAGGTCCGGGTTCATTTACTGGGGTTAGAATTGGCTTAGCTTTAATTAAAGGGATAGGCCAGTCTAGGGAAATTCCAGGAATAGGGATCTCTACACTAGAGGCTATCGCTTATTCTTTTAAGGGCCTTACGAAAACTTGTGCTCCAATCCTCGATGCCAGGCGTGATCAGGTATATGGAGCTGTGTACGCATGGAATAATGGAGATGTAAAACAGATAGTTAAAGAAACTGTTATGGAAGCAAAAGCCTGGATAGAGAAGATTCCGAAAGTTATTGATCCACTCTTTGTCGGTAGTGGTACAGTTGCTTATAAAAGTTTAATTAACAAACTACGTCCAAAGAGCATGATAATAACTGAAGCAGCGCCACTTTTGTCTGGCTTGGTCCGGCTGTCAACAAACAGGATAAATACTGCAGTTTCAGTTACGAAAATCGAAGCGAACTATATTCGATCCTCGGATGCCATGAAGGGGTAGAATTTATTTAAGGAATAAGAGGCATTGGTCTCTTGCCTGCTCTTATAGGTTGTTGAGAAGAATGGTGAAATCCTATTGATGAAAGCGATAGTTTTTAGTCTGATTATTTTAATTTTTTGCACAGTGGTAAATGGAATAGACATTGTTACTCCTAGTCAATTCCTTGGTTTTCCTGTTGGTGCAGACCGTAAGCTTGCTAATTGGGTTCAAATTTCTGAGTATTTCCAGCTTCTTGATAGTAAGAGCAATCGTGTTCTAGTGCAGGAAATTGGGAAGACGACGGAGAATAATCCGTTTCTATTAGTCACAATAAGTAGTAAGGAAAACCTGAATAATCTCAAGCATTACCTGGAAATACAGAATCAGCTAGCTGACCCACGTAAGGTCAAAGATAGTCCTGCACAGTTAATAAGCGAAGGAAAGACCATTATATTAGTCACCTGTGGGATCCATGCAACCGAAGTTTCTTCTCCTCAGATGAGTATGGAGTTTGCTTGGGAAATAGCAACACAAAACGACAAGGACACAAGTGAAATATTAGAAAATGTGATTTTTCTTTTAGTGCCTTCTCTAAATCCAGATGGAGTAAATATTGTCGTTAATTGGTATAGGAAAACTCTAAATACCCCGGCAGAGGGTCTTCCTCCCCCTTGGCTTTACCACAAATATACGGGTCACGACAATAATAGGGATTGGTATATGTTTACGCAGAGGGAAACCCGAATAGCAATCAAGGAGATACAAAATAAGTGGCACCCTCACATTGTATTTGACATGCACCAAATGAGTCCTACGTCAGCTCGTATTTTTGTTCCTCCTTATATTGATCCAATAGATTCAAATGTCGATCCTTTGATTCAGGCTCAGATTATAGATCTTGGTGGATTCTTGTTTTCTGCTCTGGCGTCATCTGGCCGTAAGGGCATCGTTACGAATGCCATCTATGATGCTTTTACTCCTGCTCGTGCATACCAACACTATCATGGAGGAGTTCGTTTATTGTCAGAATCAGCATCAGCTCGCTTAGCTACACCAGTTTTTATTAATTCTCGAGAATTAGATAAGGGTCGAAATTACCATGGATTAAAACCAAGCTGGAATTTTCCAGAACCCTGGGAGGGTGGAAGGTGGAGCCTTAGGGATATTGTCGATGATCAGAAGGTAGCTTTGAAAGCGTGTTTGATTCATGGAGCAAAAAACAGAAGACGCTGGCTACAGAACTTTTTAAAAATAGGGAGAAACAGCATAAAACGGTTGAGTCCTTTTGCCTTTATTATTCCTACGAAACAAAACGACTCAAAGGCCGTTCAGGATTTACTCGAAATCTTGGAATTTGGGATGGTTGAACTTCATCGGGCAGCGGAGGATTTACCAGGCAAAGAACTTGTTTGTTCTTCTCCTCCTTTTTGTGATGATAATGCTAAAGGGATTGTGGAAGGGGATATTGTCGTTTTACTTCAACAACCGTATAGCTCCTTTGCCAAGACCATGCTAGAGATTCAGAATTATCCAGATTTAAGGGATTATCCTGGCGGACCGATAAAGGAACCCTATGATGTAACTGCTCATACCTTGGGGAGCCAACTAGGAGTTTTTGTCTATCGAATTGATTCTCCTCTTGATCTTCGATTGACCAGTATTGATTCAATTAAAGCACCTTCGCCAGTAACATCGGGAAAAGGAGATTATTGGTTGTTTTCTCATGCAAACAGTTCCTTTGCCAAGCTCTCAAATCGATTGCTCCGTTATGGACATCGTGTTGAATGGGCAACCTATGGATTTAGACTTAACAAACACCCTTACGGTGTGGGGACCTTGATGGCAAGAATAAATAGGGGGAAGAGGGATACGTCAGATGAGATCTTAAAGGGTATTAATATAGAGGTTCAAAAGGTAGAGAAAAGACCACAGATAGCATGGGAAAGAATTCACCAACCGATTATTGGACTTTATCAGGGCTATGACGTTTCTACCGACGAAGGTTGGACTCGTTGGATTTTGGAACAAAACGAATTTAATTATAAAACCTTGAAGGATAGGGATATCCGAATCGGTTCCCTTAAAGAATTTGATGTGATTGTTTTTGCAGACCAAAATCCTAGAGGAATAATTAATGGTTTAGATTATCCCTATCCTAAAGAATATAGAGGCGGGATAGGAGAAGAAGGATTGGCTAGATTGAGGCAATTTGCAGCTCGAGGCGGGACTCTAATTCTGTTAGGAGAGTCGGGGAAGCTTTTAATAGATAGATGGGATCTTGAAATATCTGAATTTACAGGATCGTTGTCAAAAAGAGATTTTTTCATACCAGGTTCTCTTGTACGTATAAGAGTTAATACAAAACATCCTATTGGTTATGGAATGATGGAAAGAAGTGCAGCAATGTTTATTCGAAGTCCAGTCTTAGAAAGTAAAAGATTTGTCTCAATTGCTTCGTATCAGGGAGAAAATCTTCTCCTTAGTGGTTGGAGTAATGGAGAAGGATACTTAAAAGGACGCCAGGCAGTATTTGAAGTTCCTATTGAAAAAGGCAGGAGTATCTTTATTGGATTTAGATGCCAGTTTCGTGCCCAGACACGAGTTACATATAAATTACTTTTCAACAGTTTATTTTATTCCACAACACACTAGCGAACCCTTAAGAACAACGTGAACTTAGGATATGGAGGAGAAAAAATAAGATGAAAAGAAAAGAGTTTTGGCTAATCATCTTTTTTTGTTTCGTGATTTCGTCTACGGTGAGTCTATTATTTTTCTTTGCCTCAGACCCTCCTGTAGCCTTAGCTGTCACAAGAGGGATAGAGGTAGATTCTCTACCTACAGAACTGAATAGAGAAGAGAAGATCAATATTCAAATCTATGAAAGCGTTTCCCCTGCTGTAGTTAACATTACTAGTACCTCAATTGAGTACAATTGGTTTTTTGACATAGTTCCTCGTCGGGGCATTGGAAGCGGAAGTATTATTGACAATCTTGGTCACGTAGTAACCAATTATCATGTTGTGGAGGGCGCAAGACATCTAGAGGTGAGACTTCATGACAAGACGACTCTTAACGCTGAATTAGTTGGAAGTGACCCCCCGAATGATTTGGCACTGCTTAAAATAGACTGTCCCGAGAAAGAATGTAGCTATATTAAGCTGGGTGAGAGCGCTGGTTTACGGGTAGGGCAAAATGTACTTGCGATAGGAAATCCATTTGGACTACAGCATACCTTGACGACCGGTATTATTTCTTCTACGGGCCGGAGCCTTCGCACAGAGCTAGGTTTTGTAGAAAATGTAATTCAGACGGATGCTGCAATTAATCCAGGTAACAGCGGTGGACCCTTACTAAATACGAGAGGACAACTAATCGGAATTAATACTGCAATCTTTTCTAGGACAGGTGAAAGTGCTGGAATAGGATTTGCTATCCCCGTAGACACTCTTTCTAAAGTACTGCCTGATTTAATTAAAGACGGAGAGGTTAAAAGAGCTTGGATCGGACTTCGAGGCCGGGCGCTTACAGCTCGTCTAGCCGGGGCTATTGATGCCCCCGTCTCAGAAGGATTTCTTGTGGAAAGAGTTGAAGAGGGCAGTACGGCAGATTTGGCTAAAATAAGAGGGGGAGATCGAAGAGTAGTTTATGGTAACACCATCATGTATATAGGAGGAGACATTCTCGTTAAGATTGACGGTCATGATATTCGCAACCGTTGGGATATTCTACGGGTAATCCAAGACAAACGTCCTGGAGAAACTGTAGAGCTTGTTTCCTACCGTAAGCAGAGAAAAAGAGAGGTAGTGATTGAGTTGGTGGGACGTAATGGTAGAAGTCAGGGCCTTCGTTTTTAGAGACTATTTCGGAATTATGTCTTTTCAGTCATATTTTTTCATAGTTGAGAGGTATATATAGCAGATAGATATATACTTAGGAGGTCTAAAAAAGAAGAATGGTTAATAAAGTAATTTTAGTAGGTCGGCTTGGTCGTGATCCTGAATTGAGGTACACAGCCTCTGGGACAGCAGTTGCAAACTTTTCGGTTGCAACGGATGAGCGATGGGGCAGTGGAAATGAAGTCCAAAAAAAGACTGAGTGGCATAAAGTTGTTGTCTGGAGCAAATTGGCTGAGATATGTAACCAATACTTAACGAAGGGAAGTCTTATCTTTATAGAAGGTCGTCTGCAAACGAGAGACTGGGAAGATAAGGACGG
This sequence comes from uncultured Acidobacteriota bacterium, assembly GCA_964569605.1. Classification (GTDB taxonomy): domain Bacteria; phylum Acidobacteriota; class UBA6911; order RPQK01; family CBDAPI01; genus CBDAPI01. The sequence goes on along the minus strand of CAZMUJ010000068.1, from coordinate 14,056 downwards.
TAACCAGAGAAGGACAACAGAAGTGGTGGCCTCAGACATGAAAATGTTGGGAGGGAAACGTGAAGGGGGTAGCCCTCCAGACCAGGAAGTGCCAGCAGAGTCGAGTGGGTCTGAGTCATCGAATAATATGGAAGTTGGTATTACAGATGATGATATTCCTTTTTAGTTATTATTAACCACGACATCATGGCGACTGCGCCCGTCCAAAATACTCGTTTTTAGGGAATCGATATCTAGGACTGCTTTAAAGAATTTGATCCATTGCTCTAATTGACTTCGACGCCAAGACTTTCAAGTTTTTTCTTGGCTAGCTGGGCTTCCTGGGATTCTGGATAAAGATTCATAAGAAGTGAGAATGTTTCCATAGCATCTCCGTTTTGTTGAAGCTCCATTTGAGCTATGGCCTTTTTGTAATGAGAACTTGGAACCATATCAGACTGTGGGTACATATTAATGACTTCATCGAAAACTCGGATTGCCTCTTCGTTTTTACCCATGAGTTGATGGCAGATGCCTAAGTAAAAGGCTGCATTATCAGCATATTCGCTTTCGGTGTGTTGGCTTAAAAAATCACGAAAACCACTAATTGCTAATTCGTAGTTTCCGGCTAGGTAGTCGTTATATGCCAGATGATAGAGTTGGTCCGGCTTAGGTGCGATGCCTATGATTGGAGAGGTTATTCTTAGTGATTCTCTACGGGTTTCTTTTTCTTCTAATTTTCTGTAAATAGAAGCAACCCGGTTGTTAGTGTCATCTAGCTTTATCAAAAGATTTTGCATCTCTTCGTGTAATTGAGTAATTTCACCTGCCGAATGTCCCTTTTGTTCTCGGATAGTGGTAATCAGACTCTGCAAAAGAAGATTAGTTTTAGCGACGTGGTCATTAAGTTGTTCTGCGGCATCTTTGGATTGTGTATAGTTTACATCTGAACTCTTTTGCAGAGTTCTCACAAGGTTCTGGAGTTGTAGAACGTCGCTCTGAAGTCGAATTACTTCCTCTTTTGTTCCGGAAAAAGCCCACCCCATAATCGGTAGAATTAGGAAGAGAGTGAACGCAACTCTTTTCTTCATTGAATTTCTATAAATACCCTGAAATAAGTCGCTCTGATTTACTTTTGTTTTGTTAATAAAAGTAATAGAACTGTATCTTTTTGTGTAAACTGCAAGGCCTTATTACAAGAATATATATTAAGAGAGAGGTATAGGACCGAAAACATTATTCAGTCCTATACATACTTATATTCTAAATCCTGCCCTGACCATTTAGGGAAGTTTTTATCGAATTTTAAATTCGGCGCGCCTATTAAGGGCATAAGCGGCTTCGCTTGATGCTTTTTTCGCGGGTCTTTCTTCACCAAATGATACCGACTGTAATCTTCCTGAAGCTACCCCTAGTTGGGTTAGGTAGCTGAGGACAGCATTAGCACGCCTATCTCCAAGTGCTAAGTTGTATTCATCGGAGCCACGTTCATCACAGTGTCCCTCGATGACAAGATTGGTGTTGGAATACCTGTTGAAATAGCTGGCGTTCTGGCTAAGTGTGCTTTTTGCCTCACCAGATAATTGAGCCTTATCATAAGCAAAATATACTGGATTAATTTTGCCCTGACTAATTAGCTCTGACAATATCTCAGCATCTGACCTAACTATCGGCTCAGGTTGTGGTTCTACAACAGTTAACCTGCTGCTAGCACGGGCCTCTCCACCTGCGCCTTTAACGATAGCTATATAGGTTGTTGATTCAGATGGACTCAAAACTATTTCACCAGAGAGTTGAGTTGCTCCAATGCCATTGTTAATTTCCAGAGTAGTTCCATTTTCAGAACTCCAGCTCAATGTGGAATGCTGCCCTGCCTCAATAGTATTTGGCGAAAGAGATAATGATACTGTTGGAGAGGGAATTGGATCAGGTTCAACTACAGGAGGTGGTGCTGGAGCTGGTGGAGCTGGATCCGGTTTACGTTGGCATCCAGAAATACCTATTAATAGAAGGATTGGAAAGAAGATTCTTATTTGTCTTTGCATTACTTAATTACTCCAAGGATTGAATTCCTGTTTTCCTAGCGTTCACTCTTTGATTTTACATATGCAGACCAACTAGGAGACTCGTTTATACCATAGAATGTGACTTGCTTTAAATTCTTGCCATCAAGGTTCATTATATAGATTTGTTTAGATCCGGTTCGATCACTTTGAAAAGTAACGTGTCGACCATCAGGAGACCAGTGGGGATTTTCATTGCTACCTCGTCCAGATGTAAGTTGAATTATGGCGCCGGTTACTATCTCTAATAAGAAGATATCGTGTTTATAGCCTTTAGGTGGTTGCCAGGAATAAATAAGGTAACGGCCATCCGGTGACCAGGAAGGACTATCACAGTGCCCACCTTGATCAATCAATCTTTGAACGTTGGACCCATCAATGTCTATTAGCCAGATTTGAGGGGTTCCTGAACGGTCGGAAACAAATGCTATTTGTTGACCTGTGGGGCTCCAGGCTGGAGATGTATCAATTGATCTATGGTTGGTTAATCTTCGTAGTTTTTTACCATCTAGGCCAGAGACAAATACATCTGAATCTACCTTGCCAAGTGAGCGAGATGAAAATATAACACGAGAGCCTTCTGGAGAGAGTTCAGGGGAAGATACGTAAGAAGTAGGAGTGGGGATAACGGTGCGGCCACCAGTCAGGTCTTGTACCCATAACTCCCACCTGCTCTTTCTCGGAAGCAGTGTAACAAAGACAAGTTTACTATTGTCACTGGCCCATTCTGGGAATTTATTAATCCCTCCGTTGGCAGTGATTGTCCTGACATTGCTTCCATCGTAGTCCATGACATATATTTCCTTGCTGGATCCCTTGCGCGATACAAACGCAATCTGAGTTTGAGAAACACCATGGCTACTTCCTGAAGACAGTTGGAATACAATCTCATCAGCTACTTGATGGGCAACCTTTTTAATAAGGTTGTTGTCACTTATTGTATACCGACGTCCCATTATCTGTTCTCGGGTTTTGGAATCGTATACAAATGCTTCAACTACTATTCCTCTAGTGTAGACCTGTAGGTTGCCAAACGTTAGATAATCAGGATCTACTAAGGCTGCATCCCATTGCTCAAAATCGATTTCGTGAGGAAGTTTAGCTTTGCCAGGGGGGTGAAAGGAAGGTGAGGGAATTTCAAAAATCCCTGAAAAATGAAGGTCATTTTGAAGAACCCTGTTAAAAACTTTTAGAGAAGACTCGCTATTAGTGTCAGAACTTTCGCGTGGGTAATAGTCGGAGACGGCTAATTTTGTAATTACAGGGGGATCAATAATTAGGGGAATCTGTTCATTTTGTGAATAGACAGAAATTGAACTTAGAAAAACTAGGGCGATTGTTGTAATGCTTTTAAGAGGCATCATCTGTTTTATTATCTTTTTAACGAATAGGATATTTAAAGTATGCCACGAATTCCACTGAATGACCCTGAAATTCCATAGGGAGTGGAGGAAGATTGCTGCTAGCTTGAATAGCTCTTAAAGCAGCGCGATCCACATATGGATTATCACTTGATTCCAATATTTGGACATTCTGTATCTGGCCATCTGGTAGTATTTTAAAACTGACTCTCGTGATAACAGGAACAGTAACACTTCCAAGGCGAGCTTTTAGCCAGTTTCTAGCAATTCGTTGCTCTAATTGACGTACATACCAACCCGCCAAGGAACTGTTTCCTTTACCAGTGCCAAGACTGAGACCAGATGCATTTAAATCCACAGAATTTAGATTCTCTGATTTTCGTATCGGTCCCCCAATACCGGGCAGAATCTTCCCAGGAATTACTCCTGGGGTAGTCTCATTTGGGAGTGGATGAGTATCAGTTGATTTCTCGTGAAACTTCTTTTTTGGATCAAAAAATTGTGGTAGTTCTTTGGAGGGTTTAAGCTCCTTGTGATTAATTGGTTTAAGAGCTTCGGGTGCCTTAGTCATTGAAGGTGCAAAATTACCTATTCCACCTGTTAGTTCCGGTGCTAATGCGATGGGATACGAATCCCCAAAACCAACATCACCCGAGACACCCAGTGTTAATTTAAGATCTGATTTAAATAATGTAGTTCCTAAGGCCATGGTGATTAGAAGAAGTAAGTGTGCAAGTACTGAAAAAACTATAGGTTTCTTGAAAGGGATTTTTCTTATATGGGGGCGTAAGGTTGTGTTCTTCATCTATCCATTTCTTAGGAATTATCGACCGGTTTTATTTGAATCTATGGGTTTGGTGACAAGTGAAACGTTCTCGAACCCAGATACTCTGATCTCATCCAGTACGTGGAAAAGAGTTTTTACTCTGACATCTTCATCGGCTCTCACATAGATTAAGTCATCACTGTCATTGATATCTTCTCTAAGGCGACTTCCTAAAAAACTAAAGTTGAGAGGCTCTGACCTATAGTAAAGAATTTCATCTCGTCCAATTGTTACCACGGCTAAGTTCTCTGGATCGACTGTTTTCACACTACGAGTTTGGGGAAGGTTTACTTCTATCCCAGTTTGAAGAATAGGTGCAGTTACCATGAAAATAATCAAAAGGACGAGCATCACGTCCACTAGAGGGGTAACGTTAATTTCAGATAGGCTGCTTCTGGTGGAGTGTGGAGTTTGAAACGCCATTCTATCCTCCTGTTAAAATGATGATCTTAGTCAGTCGCAAGAATCTCATGAGAAAAGATTTTTCATGATGAGAAGGGACGATTCCTAAGTGGCCAAGATAGAAAGTTGAATTGCATCAATTGGCGAAACTTAAAATAAGGGATAATCATTAAAGGCTTTTCAGTAAGTAATCTCGTACACATAAATTTTATCTATTGGAACCAAAACTTCTTTCTAAGAGGGTTAGAAGCTCAGTTGAAAAGTCATCCATTTCAGTGCCAAAAATCTTTAGATCACCAAGGAAATGGTTATATGCTATAAGAGCTGGGATGGCGGCAAAAAGGCCGGCAGCTGTGGCAACCAATGCTTCACTAATACCAGGGGCAACGGCTTGGATCGTAGTTGTAGAACCAGCGCCCAAACCCTGAAAAGCATTGATGATTCCGATTACGGTTCCAAATAGGCCAATAAAGGGTGTTACCGCAGCAGTAGTAGCCAGCCAGTTTAAGGATTCTTCTAGAAGCCTCATTTCAACTTGAGTGGCACGATGAAGAGATCTTTGGATTCCTTTCCAGTTATTCACTCCAGTGTTCCCGCCGTTGAGAACCTCTATCTCTCGCTCCAAGGCTACATATGAAGACTTAAAGACCGCAGAAAGAGGAGATGTTGGAAAGTTGTCACACTCATTTTGGATAGCAGATAGACTTGAGGTTGAGGTGAAATGGGCATAGAAATTTCTATTTTCTCTTTTAGCAGCTAAAAAAAGGCGGTATTTCTTATAGGTGATAGCCCAGGACATAATTGAAAACAAAAGAAGAATTATGAGGACTGCCTGCGCAACCAAACCGCTGTTGGAGATTAAGGTCCAAAGGTTTCCAAAAGATTGTAAAGTTAGCATTTGTCCGAGTGTTGTAAAGGCTACATTGTAAGCAAGGATTCTACTGAGATACCATAGCAGGCAATGGTGATAGAGACCGACAGCTTCTATCAATCATTTACTATTATGCCTGGGTATATCCAACGTATAATCTCCAATGACAACGATTCTATAGGATGATACAGGCCAAGCACAAAAAGTTGAAATGCTTCAGTATCTAGCGATTCAAAACTTTGCTCTTATTGATAGGATAGAAGTCGAATTTTCTTCTGGACTCAATCTTTTAACTGGAGAAACTGGATCGGGTAAATCCATTCTCATAGATGCTGTAGGACAGTTAATAGGTGATAGGGCATCTTTAGAGTCTATTCGAGCGGGTACCAAGACTTGTTCTATAGAGGGTGTCTTCAGGGTGGTGGCTCAGCATCCTGGTCTTAAACTATTGGCCAGTCAGGGTATTCCTGTAGAGGGAAGAGAAATCTTAATAAGGAGAGTTATATCTCCGTTAGGTAGCAAGGTCTTTATTAACGATTGTCTTTCCACTCAACATTTCCTCTCTGATCTTGGAAGATCTCTAGCCTATATCCATGGTCAAGATGAACGTCACGGGCTTTTTCGATCTCAAGCTCAACTAGATTATCTCGATGTTTTTGCTTCTAAAAAAGTTTTCAGGAATGAGGTCACTGCTGCATACATAGCATTAGTAAAGCTGCGAGAAACACTTACTCTGCTTAACCAAAAGAGTAAAGAAAGAGCCCAGGAGATTGAAGATATTCGTTTTCAGCTCAAGGGATTAAAGAACTTAGGTCTTAAACCTGGGCTCTACACTGAACTTGAAAAAGAGAAGCATTTGCTAACGACTGCAAGGCGTCGTGCGAAGTATTCTCTCAGTGCATATAACATTCTTTATGATGACGATTCTTCTGTTCTTTCATTGCTTAGTCAGGTCAAGTCTGAAGCTTCAAAACTTTCTGAATTAGACCCTCAGCAGAATCTTATGGTAGAGCAGATTGAAGATTCTCGAATTCTGCTCAACGAAATTTCGGGTGCGATGAGAGACCTTAGTCAGGGGATTGAACTAGATCAGGACCGCCTAGATGAGATAGAAGACCATATGTCATCGCTACAAAAGGCTCGTCGGAGATATCAAAAAAATTCTGATCAAGATCTTATAGCAGTTACTAATCAATTACAGAAAAGACTGGAAAACCTTTTAGAGGATGATCAAAAAATCAAAAATCTTATAGTTAAAGAAAAAACTCTCCATGAGATTTATCTAAAGAAAGCCAAGATGCTTTCATTAGCACGTAGAAAAGCTTCCAGTAAATTGGCCTCTAGGGTTGAGAAGGAACTAAGGAAATTGGCAATGGAGAAGTGTCGATTCAATGTTGAGGTTTGTTCTAGAGAGGCAGGGCCTCTTGGAATCGATAGCGTTGAATTTAACCTGAGTAGCAATATAGGTGAAGATCCGTTACCTATAAATCGGATTGCGTCTGGTGGTGAATTGTCTCGATTAGCGCTTGCTCTCAAGTCTATTTCTAATGTAGATGTATATTCAAAGAGTTTAATCTTTGATGAGATAGATGCTGGTATTGGCGGAAGGACCGCCTCGGCAGTGGCATCTAAGCTTGTCGGTGTTTCTCGTGGACACCAGGTTCTATGTGTTACTCATATTGCCCAAATAGCAGCCTTTGCTGATCTACATTTTCACGTGAGTAAGGTGCCGGTTCAGGGACGAACTGAGGTAAGGATTCTGAAGCTAGAAACAGAGGAAAGGAAGGTTGAGCTTGCACGTATGCTAGCTGGAGATCAGGTTAGTAAAACATCTTTAATGCAGGCTGCTGAGTTATTAGAAACGGGGATAAGATTGCGAACGGTATCATGAGTAAGAATTTCCCTGATAGGATAAATTCAAAATTTAGATAGTTGAATTATGTGTAGTTTAGAGTTCGAAATATTATGAAGGCCCGTAATTTTTTTATAGAGACTTATGGTTGTCAAATGAACGATCATGATTCTGAAAAAATCAGCGGCATCCTTTGCCACAGGGGCATGGTTCCAGTTAGATCTGTTAAAGAAGCGGATCTTGTCATTATCAATACTTGCAGTATTCGAGAGAAAGCTGCCCAAAAGGTCTATAGCCGATTGGGAGAAATCCGTAAGAAAAAGGGAGAAAGAAAAGATTTTTTAATAGGTGTTGTAGGTTGTGTGGCACAGCAGGAAGGGACTGAGATGGCCCTTAAGGCGCCCTTTATAGACATGATCGTGGGCACACATCTCTATCATACAATTCCTGATCTCTTGGATGATATTGAGCTGTCGCAAGAGAGTACTTGTGAGGAGACGCATGTCAATACAACCTTTCTTGAGGATGTCGCTCCTGTTGAAATGATTAGTCCGACGACGCGTAATAGTTCTTTTCGGGCTAACATCACTATTATGGAGGGATGTAACAAGCACTGTAGTTTTTGCATCGTACCCTTTACCAGAGGGAAAGAACGAAATAGGCGAGCCACGCATATATTTGATGAAGCAAAAAAGGCAATCGACGAAGGTTATGTTGAAATTTTACTTCTTGGACAGACCGTGAATGCATATCGAGACCCGACAATGGCAAGATATAGGTTTTCAAATCTTCTTTATGACCTAGCATCAATTAAGGGTCTAAAGAGGTTACGTTTCACTTCTCCTCATCCGAGAGAATTCAACGATGAAACAGTTGCTGTGATCAGCGAGTCAAATGTTATTTGCAATCAGATTCACTTGCCACTGCAGTCAGGATCAAATCGTGTTTTGAAAAGAATGAGACGACAATATACTAGAGAAAAATTTCTGCAAATCATAGAAAAGTTCAATGCTTGTAGTCGTCCTGTAGCCTTTTCAACAGATATCATTGTCGGATTTCCTGGCGAGGATGAAAAAGATTTTGAGGAAACTATTCAACTCATCAAAATAGTAGAGTTTGAGTCAATGTTTTCCTTCAAGTATTCGGAGAGACCAAAAACGGAAGCGAGTATTTGGAAGGATAACGTTCCAGAAATAGTGAAATCTCAACGATTAACTAATCTTCAGCTTCTCCAGAAAAAAATCCAATTAAAATTGAATAAAAAACGATACCTAGGCAAAAGGTTTCCTGTTCTTGTAGAAGGAAAAGCAAGAGATGGAATCAATCTCTTTGGTAGAACGACAACAAATAGGGTGGTAAATTTCCTAAGCGATAAAGAACCCGGCTCACTTGTAAACATTCGTGTCAAATCGATAGGACCAAATAGCCTTAAAGGGGAACAGGTGTGAGCAATATACCTATCCAGTCAAAAAATGATGAGGCGCCAATGGAAAAAGAATTTAGGATAAAGGGACTGATGATGGATCCTGCATCTAACTCACCGATTGTTCTTTTGCAAGAAAATGAAGGAACAACCATAATCCCAATCTGGGTTGGTGTTTTTGAGGCTAATGCTATCGCTCTTCAAATTGAAAGGATAGATAGCCCACGGCCTATGACGCATGATTTAATGAAACATTTCCTGCTACATATGGGCGCAAGAATTGAAAGAGTTGTAGTCACAAAATTAGAAGAAAATACCTTTTACGCAATTATCGAAATAGAGAATGATGGGCAATCCACAACAATTGACTGTAGACCTAGCGATGCATTAGCGTTGGCTATTCGTATGGATGCTCCTATCTTCGTCACATCACAAGTGATAAAAAATAGCCAGAGCCTGAGTTTTGATCGCAGCGAACTTGACCCCAAGGATGTCCGCGAATGGCTTAGTAAGCTAAATCCTGATGAGCTAGGGAAATATGAAATGTAATCTCCGGTTACCTTGGTTGAATAAAAAATCAAGCAATTAGTTAACATAATATTTCTTATGCGACCTTACGGATTTAATGAACTTAAGGGTATGTTAAGCGTAGATCAGCAGATAGAGATTAATTTGAGTAACCGGTTTACGGGTTGCCTCAATAGATTTAATTGCGGCTTCCTAAATTACGACGATGAGGGCAGTGCGGATTGTTAAGGCATTTTGGGTCCATTATCAGTCTTTTAAGAGGCTTTCCCTCTATCAGATGACCTTGGACAATTAGTGGAACATCAGAAATTTTAACACCTCCGTACCAGATTCCTTCGGGATATATAACCACACATGCCCCATGTTCGCATTGATCAAGGCATCCGCTGCGATTAGCCCGTGCTATCGACCGTAGTCCTTTTGCTCGGATTTCTTGTTTGAATGCATCCCGCAAGAGATCTGAGCCTGATGGATCACAACAACCACGTGGATGACCATTTTTTCTTTTATTTCCACAAATGAATAAATGATGCTTGAAATCTGCCATTAGCTTTTCATAGATACTTTAGATATTGGTTAAACCTTTTATTCCTAATTACTCAGAACTCTTTGGAGAGTCTTTGTGCCAATTTTTGTGCATGATATAGAGAGATGAGCATATTTGTATAGCGAAGATCGTTGAAATGAATGGTTCCCTCTTGTTCAAAAAAATATGTTTTGATTGCATGGCTAGCCATGGAGATCTGTTTTGTTAAGTATTCAAATTCATAGTTGTAGTGCATGTTTATAGGATCTTTAATAATTCTCCCTTTATATTTATTTTTTGAGGGTAGGTTAAAAAAAATAATAGAGAATGATCCATGAAGTTCGCGGCTATATTTTGAAATCTCCAACATTGTCTTTTTCCAGGTGGTTTTGAACTTGTTGTCAATTCTAATGCCTTGAACTAGGTGCTCTCGTAGTATTTTTAACTTTGCTGAGCAGTCCTCAAGCCCATTTAATTTCGCTTTAGTATTGTATAAGAGATCTTCAATTTGGTGTGTTATAAAGTCTTCTACAAATTGTGAGGGATGTTTAATATTATGCACTCCGTGAATTGAGTAAAATCTTTTAGTGAAATGATTTCGAAGAAGGGGGTTTTGAAGCACTGTTGGTGGAAATAGATTGGTTTTCTTCGTGTCTAGAGCCAAAGCAGCTATATTCAAGCAGGGGAGAAACGAAAAAATCAGGATAGCCTTTTTTGAAATCCTTTTAAGTTTCTTCTCGGATTTCCTAAACATGGCTAGTGATAATATAACAGTATGTGGGCAAGTGGTCTTGAAACCTTCTCAATTTTGATTGTGGGAAGTTTTATAATTGATGTGGCTTTCAATCATTAAGAACAATCGAGACCATCACAATAAGGGAGAGAAAGATGCGATATATTACAAACCAATTAATGCTGCGGGTTCCAAGTATCCATATCAAAAAGTGAATAGATAACATGCTAGTGATGAAAGAAGCTAAAATCCCAATCAAGTAATTGCTTTCCCAAACTATTTGGAAAAACTCACCAGCAAGTAAATCATTAAGTAGATTATGACTAATTGCCAAGCAAATAGCTGGTATTCCAAGAAGAAAAGAGAAGTTAGCAGCCTCATGCCTAGAGAGCCCCATGAGCAATGTAGCTGTAAGAGTGACTCCAGATCGACTTACTCCTGGCATAAGAGCAAGGCTTTGGGCAAAGCCTATTAGTAATCCTTGTCCTAGTGATATGGATTCTATAGTTCGTTTTTTGTTTCCAATTTTATCAGCTAACCAAAGAATTAATCCGAAAAATATCAAATTAAAGACGGTCACATAGGGATTTCGTATCTGCTCAATGCTTATGAGCGAAAGGAGTAGACCCATTAGCACCAAAGGGATAGTTCCTAAAATTAGAAGTTGTAACAATCTATACCAGTCCTTGGTACGAGATGAGGAAAAGAAAATTCCCTTCCCTATGGCAAGCAGTGGATCTCGAAAGTAAACAAGTAGAGCAATAAGACTGCCTGCATGCAAAAGAACGTCAAAAGTTAATCCTGAGGGCTGCCAATCTAACAGCCATGGGAGAATGAGGAGGTGAGCAGAGCTACTTATTGGAAGAAATTCCGTGATTCCTTGGATGCTTCCCAATATTATCGCGCGAATCCATTCGTTTATCATTTAGAGGTGAACCTAAATTATTTGAACTTGAGATTTGCCTTATAACCAGTTAGAGATGCTCTATTAACTTGCTTGCGAAGTCGTCTCATCATGCTATACTTCCGACTTGTAAAAGTAGAGAAACAAGACGCTTGAAGTCTTGTTTGAAGTAGCTTCCTGCTGGCGGACGACTCAGCGAATGTCCAATTTTCATGAGACCATTGTTGTACTCGACTTTGGCTCTCAGTATACACAGCTAATTGCTCGACGCATTCGTGAGGCTGGTGTGTTTTGCGAAATTCATCCCTATCACGCAAAGCTTTCCAAAATTGAGACCAGTAATCCTCAAGGGATTATTCTCTCCGGGGGCCCTGACTCCGTTTTCGATAGCAATTCTCCACATCCCAATGAAGAAATATACAGCCTGCCGATACCGCTGCTTGGAATTTGTTATGGAATGCAACTTATCACACAAAAGATGGGCGGTGTTGTCCAGTCATCAAGTGATCGTCAATATGGACCAGCTGTCCTGGAAATAGTGAATAAAAGTCATCTTTTGAAGGGAGTCTCGCCTTCTACTCAAGTCTGGATGAGTCACGGTTATAAAATCGAAAGGCCACCTTCTGGTTTTCAAATTGTTGCTAAGGCGGGAAATGTGATTGCCTCGGTTGAAGATCAAGAAAACGAACGCTATGGGGTTCAGTTTCATCCTGAGGTGGCCCACACAAAGGATGGAACTAGAATTTTAAATAATTTCCTTTTTGATGTCTGTAAATGTAAAGGAGATTGGACCGTGAAATCACTTATCAATCAATCTATAAACAAGATTAAGGTTCAGGTAGGTGACGGTAGGGCTATTTGTGGCCTTTCAGGTGGTGTGGATTCTGCTGTAGCGGCCCTTCTGGTACATCGAGCCATAGGAGATCGTCTAACCTGTGTATTTGTCGATAATGGTCTGCTCCGAGAGAACGAGTTTGAAAACGTCCTTCATTCATGTGACGATCAGCTAGGATTGAACGTTGTGGGTGTTGATGCTGAAGAGAGATTTCTGGCTAAACTTGAACGTGTTATTGATCCAGAGGAAAAGAGAAAACGGATTGGAGAAGAATTTATACATGTATTTGAAGAAATTGCCTCCTCAAGTCCTGACTCCAACTATCTGGTTCAAGGCACACTATATCCAGATGTAATAGAATCTGTTTCCGTTAAGGGACCCTCTGTCGTTATAAAAAGTCATCACAATGTTGGAGGTTTACCTGATGATATGAAATTAGAGCTTGTAGAGCCACTTCGAGACCTTTTCAAAGATGAGGTGCGTAAGGTAGGTAAAGCTCTTGGAATCCCTAAGTCGATTTTATATAGACATCCGTTTCCTGGACCTGGCCTAGCTGTTCGTATTTTAGGTGAGGTAACAAGAGAAAGGCTGAAAATCCTTCGAGAAGCTGATTATATAGTGGAATCAGAGATTCGTAATGCAAACCTTTACGAAGATATTTGGCAAGCTTTTGCAATACTCCTTCCTGTTAAAAGTGTAGGTGTTATGGGAGATGACCGGACTTATGAAAATGTTGCCGCTATTCGAATTGTTGATAGTGCTGATGGGATGACGGCTGATTGGGTCAAGTTGCCTTATGAGATTTTGGCTCAAATCTCCAGTCGGATTGTTAATGAGGTCCCTGGAATTAATCGTATTGTCTACGATATCAGCTCAAAACCTCCGAGTACCATTGAGTGGGAGTAGTAACATAGGCTGAAAGTTTCATTAGCTGAAGGTAGAAGGAAGGTATGAAGTTTCCAGAGTTAGAGCTTCCCTCCAACAGAAAGTTTGGATTTTTCTTTACCTTCATATTCCTTGTTGCTGCCGGAATTTTTCACTCAAAACAATCTACGAGTGTAGCGTACATTTTTGCCATCCTCTCTTTAGTATTTCTCCTGATTAGCTCGGTACAGGCTGACCTTTTGCTGCCTCTGAATAAACTTTGGATGCGATTTGGACTTCTGCTTGGCACAATAGTAAATCCTATCGTGCTCGGGTTAATATTTTTTGTTTTATTTACTCCTATCGCTTTTCTTATGCGGTTAAGTGGGCGCGATGAACTGCGCCTTAAATTCAAAGAAAAAAATACCCATTGGATCAAACGCGGTACGCCAATGCAGACAGAATCCTTCAAATATCAATTCTAAAGCAATGGAACTTTTGAAAGAGCTATGGGTTTTTCTTCGTGTACGCAAAAAACTGTGGCTTGCACCTATCATTATAGTGATGCTGATATTGGTGGGATTACTTATCCTTGCAAAAGGCTCAGTTGTAGCACCTTTTATCTACACACTGTTTTAGGATATAGCGGATGTATATCTTAGGAATCTCCGCCTTTTATCACGACAGCGCAGCATGTTTGTTGAAAGATGGTGAAATTATTGCTGCAGCGCAAGAAGAGCGATTTACACGTAATAAGCATGATGCTGGTTTTCCATACCGTGCCATCAAGTATTGCCTGAAAGAAGCGCGGATAACGGCAGGCCAAATTGATAATGTCGTTTTTTATGAAAAGCCGTTTCTCAAATTTGAGCGGTTACTTGAAACATAT
>CAZMUJ010000067.1:0-2922 GCA_964569605.1 uncultured Acidobacteriota bacterium | reverse complement strand
GTGCCTGTTAATCTTAATGGTAAGATTGCCAATCATGGAGAAGTGGATTTTTATGAATTTTTTACCTCAAAGGATGAAGAACTACAATTTGAGGTTCTCACAACTGGAGGAGTTTTACCTGGTTCTCCAATTAATCTTCAGTCTCCAGAAATTATTTTGTACAAACCAACTGGCAGCTGGTTTGATAGTCAAAAAGTTACCAGAATGGAAGTGTTGGACGAGTCAACGTTTTTGCCTTTACCAGTAGAAGGAAAAGTTTTGAGGCCGAGGTTAAAGCATCATTTCACTCAATCTGGTCGTTATTTGGTTTCTGTTGGGAACGTGACTAATAAAGGTGGTGCAGGGCATGCATATCAGCTCCGGATCTCAAAGAGTGTCTCTGGAAATCCTTCTAAGATGAGAGAATGGACTGAACTAAAACAAGCCCATGTTCCGGACTTTTTTCACTGGGAAGAACGATCGTTTGCCCGTAAGATTTCGACTGATCGACATAATCAGCTATGGTCTCGTACTGGGCAGTTATCAAAAGTTTTTTCGAATGGTAAACTGGCCTTAAAAAATACTGACCAAGTGTCTATTGGACAGAAGGTTGAAAAGCTTCAATGGACCATGGATGAAGAACCTAAGAACTCCCAGGAACAAGCAATTCCTCTTTCCCTACCTACGGTGGTTGAGGGAAGTATTAATCAACCAGGGGATGTTGACTATTTTACCTTTCCGGTGGAAACAGAACAAGGACTAGCTTTTGAAATAGAGACAACCAAACAAATGGACCCAGGATTGAGTCTCCTATAAGAGGTGTTGGATTCAAAAGGTCAAAGGGTTTGTTCAAATATTTATCGGATTGTAGAAAACAATTCAGCTTTTTGGAATAAATTTCTCCGGCCCAAAATAATATTTACTTTCCAAAAAAAGGGTACTTATTTTTTGCGCCTGCAGGATTTGACATCACGATTGGGTGGAGAAGAATTTTCCTATCGAGTTTTAGTCAGGTCCCAGGTACCCCACATCGGAAAAATTACTTTGGGAACTCTAGATCATGTTAACTTAGTTCCAGGTGAGGCCAAGAAGATAACAGTAACCATTGAAAAAGAAGAGGAGTTTGACCATCCGGTAGTTTTAGGCTTTGAAAATTTACCTTCCGGTGTAAGTGCTCTTCCCAGTCTTATAGAAGAAGTAAAAACATCAGTTCGTGATGCAGGACCTAGGGGGGGACTTCATAAGGATCGATTTTTTCCTCAAACCCAAAAGCTGGCCTTTAGTTTGGTAGCGGAGAAAAGTGTACTTCCCAGCGCTGTACCCTATAAAATACGAGTAGTAGCCAGGGGAGTTGTTAAAGACAGGCCTGGAATGATTCTACCTGTAAAGAATTTACATCTAATGCTGATTGACCCTAGCTCTGCCAGTGTTATTAGTCGATTAACAGTAGGAGAATAAGCGAGTGTTGGTGGATATCGTACTAAACAGAATGTTGGTTTCCAAAATTCCTCGGGCTCTCTCTCTTGCAAAAAATAGTCTGTCTATTGTACTTTTTTTCAGTTTAATACTGAGTTCCAATCTCTGGGGAAATTCGCAGCAGTCCTTACTGTCTCTAAGTCTTGTACCCCAAAAAGTCGTTCTAAGTGGGACCGGTGCTTCCCAACGTTTCTTGGTTCTGGCTACCTACTCAAATGGGCAGATACAAGAGATCACTTCAAAATCTAGTTTCTCAATTTCTGATCCTCGTATTGCAAAAGTTGATGGGCATGGTCGAGTTGTCTCACTATCAGATGGAAAGACAACAATTACTGCAAAAATTGATGGGCATACAGCTACTGCAGTACTTTGGTGCGAAAATTCCCTTCTGGAATCGCCCGTCAGTTTTGTTAAAGATATTACTCAGATATTAACTAAGCAAAGCTGTAACAGTAGTAGTTGTCATGGTGGAGTAAAAGGAAGGGGGGGTTGTCGACTCTCTTCTAATGCAAGTCACCCTCTCGAAGATTATGAGTGGATTAAACTGTGAGGAGGATACCAAGTTCTTACTGATCAGCCTATACAACCCAGAAATCCTCGAATTAGTATAGAGATTCCCCAGAAAAGTTTGATTTTGCAGAACCCAGCTATGCTGCAGCCACATGGCGGTGGCCAGCGATTTGAAGAAGGTTCTGAAGATTATGATGTTTTGCTCAGTTGGATTCAAGCTGGTGCTCCCTATACCCAACCTGAGAAAAAAGACCTAGTTGTCTAGCGCATACAAGTTTTTCCAGAGGAAGCCATTTTGGATCGATTAGGAAAGCATCAGATGCTGGTAACCGCACACTTTTCCAATGGGCGTCAGGAAGATGTAACTAATCAGGTACATTATGAATCATTAGATGCTGAGATTTTACAGGTAACTTCAGAGGGTTTAGTAAAAGCAAAACGGGTTGGTGAAGCAGTGATTTTGGTGAGATACCCTGGTAAGGTTGCTGTTGCTCGCTATGGTGTAATATCTAAATTTATTGAAGCCTACCCTCTTTTATCTCGGACTAATTTTATTGATGAAGAAATCTTTAACAAACTTGAAAGGTTCCATATCATTCCCTCTGGACTTTCCAGTGATAGTGAATTTTTGCGGCGAGTCTGTCTTGATATAACAGGAACACTTCCTCCCCCAAGCAGAGTCCGTGAATTTATTGCTAACCAAGATTCACAAAAACGAGAAAAACTAGTTAGACCCCTGTTGAATTCTCCTGAATACATTGAATATTGGACCTTTCGTTTAGCGGATCTTTTCCGTGTCAAAGTTTCACAATATTCTTATTGGGAGTGGATTCGACGTAGTCGCAAATTTTACTAACCATTTGACCTAATTGCCCAGGTAAGAATAGCTGCTCAGGGTAGTCAGGGTCCTTCTAGCCACTTTAGTACTGGTGGAGACTTTCATGCCGAACAGGTAGT
>CAZMUJ010000066.1:0-10933 GCA_964569605.1 uncultured Acidobacteriota bacterium | reverse complement strand
AAAAGTCTTGGATTTTGGAGCTTTTGTCGAAATCCTTCCTGGTACGGAAGGCTTGCTACACATTTCTCAAATAGCCGAGCGGCGAATCGAAGATATTCACTCCGAGGTCAAGCGAGGGGACAAGATATTGGTCAAGGTTTTGGACATTGATGCACAGAATAAGATTCGGTTGAGCCGTAAGGCTGTTCTGGAAGATCAACGCGAAGAATAAATGTCACTATTTAATATTTTTTCGGACACTAGTAAACAGTTGTTAGATAAACAGTGAAGAATACACTCCCTGAAATGCTGAGGCAGTTCAAGGATGGCAGGATTTCTGAGGACAAACTTCTTCACTTTCTGAAGGATTTACCTTATCAGGATCTTGAATTTGCAAAAGTTGACCATCACCGAATTCTGAGGCAGGGTTTTTCTGAAGTCATTTTTGGACGTGGGAAAACAATAAAGCAAATTCTGGCTATTGCAGGAAGTCTTCTGGAACGTCACGAAAATTTACTCATAACATCTGCTCCTGAGACAGTTTTTCCAGAGATCCAGAAGCTTTGTTCTGAGGCTCAGCATTTTCCAGCTTCTCAACTCATTTCGGTTCAACGTGACAAGATTATCAAAGGATATGGAAGAATAGCAGTGATATCGGCTGGAACAACAGATATCTCAGTGGCCGAAGAGGCTGCAGTGACAGCTCAGTTTATGGGGAATGAAGTAGTAACTAGTTATGACTGTGGTGTAGCGGGCATCCATCGCTTGCTAGATTTGAGAAAAGTGATTCTTGATTGTTCCGTGATTGTGGCAGTAGCTGGCATGGAGGGAGCTTTACCTAGTGTGGTTGGAGGCTTGGCAGAGTGCCCAGTCATAGCAGTACCCACCAGTGTTGGATATGGAGCTGCTTTTAAAGGGGTTACCGCGTTGCTGAGTATGCTCAATAGCTGCTCTCCTAATGTGACTGTAGTTAACATTGATAATGGATTTGGAGCAGGTTTTGTTGCAAGTTTGATTAATCGGTCCCAACCAGGACGTGAACGGTAAAGTTTTGGATCCAGAGAAGCTTAACCTGGTTGGATTTTGTACGGTTTCCGAAGTCAATCGTTTTGAGGATAGGAGGGGATAACCATGGTAGTCTCGCAGAACTAATCGAATACTTTTCTGATGGGGTTTGACGAGTTCTATATCAACCAAGTTCGCGATAGCAACAAAATAGAGGATGTTGTTAGCGGTTACGTTCGTCTAAAAAAAAGTGGTCAGAACCAGATAGGACTCTGCCCCTTTCACAACGAAAAAACCCCCTCTTTTAACGTCAGTCAGAGCAAACAAATATTCAAGTGTTTCGGTTGTCAGGAGGGAGGAGATGTAATTGGTTTTGTTCGACTAATAGAGAACCTTAGTTTCCCAGATGCGGTCAAGTACCTGGCTGAAAAGCAGGGCATCCCCTTGCCTTCTGAACAGATTGGAACTTCTATCCCAACACAAGATAATAGCCAGCTCTTATCTCTAATGGAGGTGGCCCAGGAATATTTCAGTGAAAGTTTGCGGTCCAATTCTAAGGCAAGCAGCTATCTCGCACAGCGAATGATTTCAGAAGAGACTATTGAAAGATTTGGGCTAGGGTATGCTCCTCCTGGAAATCGATTTTTAAAGATGCTGAAACTCAAGGACCTCCCCGAACCACTTGCTTTGAAGTGTGGGCTAATCAAGAAGAGTGATGGAGGACAAGCGTACGACAATTTCCGAGAACGAATTACAATTCCAATCAGGGATTCATCGGGTCGCGTAATTGCATTTGGCGGGCGAGGTTTGGGACAGACAGTTCCCAAATATCTCAATTCTCCTGATACAGTGCTATATAAAAAAAGTTTCCATCTTTTCGCTCTGGATTTGGCTCGACATGAGATTAGACGTCGTGAATGCGTGATCCTGGTAGAGGGTTATTTCGATTGTATTGTTCCTTTTCAGGCTGGTTTTAGAAATATAGTTGCCTCTCTGGGAACAAGCCTTACTCGACACCAGATCAAGCTTTTACGTCGCTATACTCGCCAGGTTGTACTCAGCTATGACTCAGATGAAGCTGGACTAAAGGCAGCCCATAGGTGTATCGAATTGCTTATGGAGGGAGGGCTTAGGGTTAATGTAGTTCAGTTCCCTGAGGAATCTGATCCCGATACTTTTATTAATAAGTATGGGAGCAAAGCATTCCGTGAGGCACTTATGAAATCCCTGCCTGGCATAGATTTTGTACTTGATCTTTGCATTGCACAACATCGAGATGCGTTTGGTCCACGTGGAAAACCAGAAATTGTCGAACAGGTTAGTTCCTTACTCAAGCAAATTGAAAATCGGATCGAAAGATCGGAGTATGTGTCCAGAGTGGCATCTCGTCTTCAAATTTCACCTGAACTAGTCTTGCAACAGCTGAGACGCTTTCGAAGTCGAAAAACCCCTAAGCTTCAGTATTTGGCTAAATATCAAATTGAAGTTCGTCCTGCTGAAGCTATACTCTTACATGCATTAATGGACCCAGAAATGGGTCCTCGTCTAAAGCCACTTGTTGACTCTGATCTTATAAAAGGACTAGCTACACAAAAGATTTTCGAAAAATTACTTGAATTGTGGGAAAAAGAGCGCCAGCCAGATATCCTTAGTCTTCGTGATGGTATGGAAGATAAACCTGGAGTAGATCTTCTCGAGAATATTAGTCTGAACGCTTCCTTTCAGACCCAAAATGAGACAATTATATTGGAAAGTATCCGTAGTTTAAAAAAACTACAGCTAGATGAGGAAAAACGTCGGATTCGACAGGAGATAAAGATAGAGGAGAAGAGTAATGCTTCCTCTCCTCTAATCGATGAGCTTCTTGAGAAACTACAAAATGTCGAACACAATCGGATTTTACTAGATCAGAGAGAAGAGCTAGCTTGATAAGGCTTGACTGCTCCATTTAAACTATCCGTATATTAGAAGTAGTAATAGAGAGGGAATAGTTTGTCAGTTGAAGATAAGAATGAAGGTTTGAAGGAACTACTCATCTTAGGGAAGGAGAGAGGATATCTTCTTTATGATGAGATTAATGCTGTTTTGCCTGACGATATGCATTCGGGTGAGGAGCTTGACGAGATTTTTGAACTCTTTGGTGCTTCTGGTATTGAAGTAATTGACTCTGAGCAGCAGTTCACGGCTGCCCAAGAGCAGGTGGTAGCTAAGCCAGGTGAAGAGAAAGGAGAGACGACTACCACTGAAGAGACTAATGAGAAAACTAACGATCCGGTTCGCATGTATCTTCGAGAGATGGGAACCGTGCCTCTCTTAACAAGGGAGGGTGAAGTTGAAATTGCTAAGCGTATAGAAAAAGGACAAAAAGTTGTTGTCAATTCACTGTCTCGTTCTCCAGTGGTTGTGTCCGAGATTCAAAACTATGCCCTGTTGATCAAAGAGGAAAAGCTTAACATCAAAAATGTTGTCCTTTTCCGCGAGGACGATATTACTGATGAACTTGTTCTCAAACGGAAACGCTCGGTTTTGAAGCGCATTAGCGAAATCAAGAGGATGGAAAACGAAGCGACACAAATCCTTAAAAAACTGCGTAAGTGCAAAAAAGATTCTAAGAATTACAAACGTTTACTTTCTAATCTGGCTCGCTATCGAATTCCTATTACTCGCTACATCAAGAACCTCAATCTTACGCCAGGAGTTTATGAAAGACTTGTAAATGCTGTCAAAATTGCAGTAGATCAGATAGTCGCTCTTGAGCGAGAACAAAAGCGCCTTAAAAAGTTACAGGAAGCATCTTTTAAACTCGATGAAATTAAGAAGATAAAGCTTCGGAGCCGCGAAATTCAAAAAGAATTTAAAGAAATTGAGACTGAAGTTCTGGCAACCTCAACTGAATTAAAGAGAACGCTTGCAACAATCAAACAAGGAGAATTAGAAGCTGATATTGCCAAGAAGGAACTTGTGGAAGCTAATCTGAGGTTGGTTGTCTCCATAGCTAAAAAGTACACGAATAGAGGTCTTCAGTTTTTGGACCTAATTCAAGAAGGCAATATCGGATTGATGAAGGCTGTAGACAAGTTTGAGTATCAAAGGGGATACAAATTTTCTACATATGCAACCTGGTGGATCCGACAGGCAATTACTCGTGCAATCGCTGATCAGGCTCGTACTATTCGAATCCCAGTGCATATGATTGAAACTATCAATAAGTTGATACGCACATCACGAGCTCTTGTGCAGGAGCAGGGACGGGAACCCACGTCTGAAGAGATTGCCGACAAGATGGATATAGCCGTAAGCAAGGTGCGGAAAATTTTAAAGATTGCTCAGGAGCCTATTTCATTGGAGACACCTATTGGGGAAGAAGAAGATAGTCATCTCGGTGACTTTATTGAGGATCGAGCTGTCGTCTCTCCTTCTGATGCGGTGATAAATCTTAACCTTAAGGAGCAAACTGCACACGTTCTTGAGACTCTTAGCTCCCGAGAAGAACAAGTAATTCGTATGCGTTTTGGGATAGGTGAAGGTAGTGAGCATACTTTGGAAGAGGTAGGGCACAGATTTTCTGTGACTCGAGAACGAATCCGTCAGATAGAGGCGAAGGCACTTCGAAAACTTCGTCATCCTTCTAGGAGTCGGAAGCTAAATGCCTTTATTGAGAACTCTGGCAAGGAAGGTGTTTAAGAGTAAAATACCTGAAAAAAGATTTTTTGGGGTCGTTAGAATGAAAGGGTTCTTGGCCATAAATTTTGGCTTGCATTTGAGAAATTTGTGGGCCCATAGCTCAGTTGGTTAGAGCACCTGACTCATAATCAGATGGTCGGAGGTTCGAGTCCTCCTGGGCCCACTACGGATCCAAAGAGAAACCAAATGACAATAGAATTGACGGTGGAACAGGAATTAACGGCACTCAAGAATTTGCAAGAACTGGATTGTCAGATAAATGAGTTGCAGGAGACGCTTGACCAAATTCCTGATCAAATCTCAGTTTTTGAAATGAATATTCATGATAATAGGAGTGTTTTAATCAAGTCTAAGAAGATGTTCGAAGATCAGCAAAGCACTCTGCGAAGAGCTGAGGAAAAAGCTGCATCTTTACGAGAACAGATTTCTAAATACAAAACACAGCTAATGGAGGTCAAAACCAACAAGGAATACCAGGCTGTGTTGCGAGAAATCGAAACGGTTGAGCAACAGATCGGTGACAAGGAAGATCAGATTCTAGAGTTGATGATGGTCACGGAAGATGGTTTTGGTAAAGTCCAAGTATTAGAGAAAGAGTTTCAAAAGAAGAATACCGAAATAGAGAAGAAAAAAACTGAAGTTGAATCCTCTGCGGACAAGGTGGAAAGTGAGATGGTTGAGCTTGATGGAAAACGGGAGAGCTTGATCAGCTCAATGCCGGCTTCTCTATTAGCTCGATACAAGCGAATATCTACGGCACGGGGCGGTCACGTCTTAGCTCAAATTGAAGATGGATGCTGCCAGGCGTGTAATGTAGTGTTGAGACCCCAGTTAATTGCAGAAGTTAAAACTGCCGTTCGAATCGCGACTTGTGAAGCCTGTAATCGAATTCTCTATTACAGGATGGATTGAATCCTAATCGTTTTTTACTTCTAAGGTGGACTGCTAGATAGAGGCTCAGGAATTTAAATACAAACTCAGTTCCTTACAATTAGATCGGGATGTATCCCGTTACTTGTTCGATTAAAAGTCAAGAGCAAGAAATGAATTCGATCTACAAATTTCTTCAGGTTTTCGTTAGACAGGCATATCTGGCAGTGACTGAATTTGACTTTTGCCGTCTTATTTTAAAGCAATCACTGACAGTAACTTTTCTCCATCTTTTTTTTCTGAGTGTGTTAGTGGCATTTTGTTTTGCTATGGTTGCAACCTGGGTGCAGCTTCCAAACCTTAGACAATTTTTGAACTGGGCAAGCGATAATCTTCCATCTATTGCTATTGATAATGGGAGTCTCCAGGTAGCAGGGGAACAGCCTATCGTACGCAGATATTTTGGTGACCAGATTTTCACCTTTGTTTACACAGAAGATCAGGACCTCAATTTATTGAGTAACATCGAAGCCCCAGCAGCTGTTTTCCAAAAGGAAGAGTTCTTGCTTTTTGCCGAAGGAGTGACTGGTAGGTGGAAGTGGAAAGAAATTGGACCATTTATAGAACTTATGGGGGGAGGTCCGGAAGGCTGGAAGGATTGGGAAGGATGGCTTACCATTATCTTCTTTCCTGTTGTTTTTTTAGTGCAATGGCTTTTTTTGTTTGTGGTGAGAGGTATTCAGGCTTTTTTACTTATGTTCTGGGCTTCTTCTATATCTGCTCGACATGGAGCTAGGCTCAGCTACAAGAAGTGCTTTACGATTGCAGTTTACAGTTTGACTCCAGCTTTCATATTGAATTTTGGAGTGACGCTAAGTGGGCAGCAGGGTCTTCTTTTTGACTTGATTTATTTAGGAATAGCCGCAGTCTACACTTATTTTTCCACTCAGAAATGCCTTTCTAGTGGCAACTAGACAGATCTAAATAGAGTAAAAGGCTGTTGTAAAAGGAGATTAAGGATTTAAATGATGCAAGGAAGACTACAGCTTCTTGGAATTACTATTTTAACAATCATTTTGGGCCTAAGGAGTTTAGAACTCAATGCCCAAAATGATTCTAATAGTCAAGCTGTCATTCGCGCTGAAGTTGATGTCGTTAATATCATAGCTATGGTCAGGAATAAGAAGGGTGAATATGTTAGAAACTTGGTTGTTAAGGATTTTGATGTTTACGAAGATGGAGTGATTCAAAAGCTAGAGTTTTTTCACTATGAAACGGGTGAAACCGCTAGATCTCTCACGATTACTGTCCTGGTTGACACGAGTGGTAGTGTGAAAGATGAACTGTTTTTTGAGCAACAGGCAGCTATCGAATTCTTAAAGGCAACCTTGCGCGAAAAAAAAGATATGGCAGCTGTTCTTCAGTTTGATAGTGAAGTAAATCTAGTCCAGGATTTTACTTTTGATTTGGACACGCTTGAATCAAAAATCTATGACATGGTTCCTCCAGGTGGAGCTACCAAACTATATGATGCGATAGTAATTGCTACTGAGGACCTTCTTAGTAAAGAAGTGGGGCGGCGCGTCATGATTGTTCTCTCTGATGGGGCGGATACCCAGAGTTTCTATGAGTCAAGTGATGCTATTCAAGTAGCCCAACAGAAGGATGTTGTCATTTTTGGCATAGGTGTTAGAAGCCGTGACTATCATGCTGATTTTGGACAATTGAGGACTTTTTCTGAAGCGACGGGAGGGAGGTTTTTCAAGTCAAAAGCTAACCTACAAAGGCTCCGAGAAGCATTCTCAAAAATTAATGATGGAATCAAAAATCAGGTAAGTCTTGGATATATTTCCACTAATAGAAGTCGAGATGGCGGTTTTCGAAAAGTAAAGATTCGATTAAAAAAGCGTGGCTTGAAAGTGACACATCGACAGGGCTATTATGCCCCAGGACAACCGTGACGCATTCGTTCGCTGACTTCAAAATACTTGCAGTCAGTTCCTTTCAATTTTCAATTGTGTATCGAGGTAACACTCTACAGTTTGATGCTAAGGAGGCCACGCAGATTGAATTGAAAAAAGTTTTTGAATAAATAATTATTAGCAAAATGAGGTTGTATTTGAAATAGTTTAATTTGTTTATTTTTCATGCATGTACTGAAAAAATTAAGTGTTCTCATCCCTGTCTATAATGAAGAGGCTACAGTCGAAACCTTGATTCGACGTGTTTTAGCTGTAGAAATCCCTATAGAAATCATTATTGTTGACGATGGATCAACTGATCAAACTGCTAGCATCCTGAGTAAATTGAAAAAAGACCCTCACATTTCTAAAATGACAATTTTTTTGAAACATAAACGAAACAAGGGCAAAGGTGCTGCCATAAGAACCGCTTTGAAAAAGGTTGAAGGAGATGTAGTTATCATTCAGGATGCCGATCTGGAATATGATCCTAGTGAATATCAACGTCTTCTCGAGCCCATTCTCGATGGAAGAGCCGATGTTGTTTATGGGAGCCGTTTTCTTGGAGGCCCCCACCGAGCCTTGTACTTTTGGCACTATATTGGAAATAAGTTTCTAACTTTGTTGTCCAACATGTTGACGAATCTTAATCTTTCAGATATGGAGACTTGCTACAAAGTGTTTAGGACAGAAGTACTGAGAAAAACCGATATCATTTCTGACCGTTTTGAATTTGAGCCAGAGATTACAATCAAGGTTGCCAAACAGGGTTATCGGGTCTATGAAACCCCAATATCATACAGTGGAAGGTCCTATGCTGAGGGTAAAAAAATCAGCTGGAAGGATGGACTAAGGACCGTTTGGGCTTTGATTCGCTTTAAGTTTTATTCTTAAGACTTCTTGTTATATCTTGAATCAAATTTGTTCTCAACCCGTTACCAAGCTGATTGTGAAAGTATTTTTTGTTCCGAGAAACCCTTTACAGCATCAAAGCTAGATATTGAACCAAAGCTTCTAAATCAGCTTCACTAATCTTTCCCTCATAAGCTGGCATTTTCGAATCTGGATTACTTTCTGCTGGATTAAGAATCTGTTGTCGAAGGTGCCTAACGCTAAATTTCCAACCGGCCTGGCTCAAGTCTGGACCTTGCTGACCCCCCTCATCACCAAGCTTATGACAATTGATGCATTCATATTGGATGAATGTAGTTCGACCGCGATTCATTTGGTCTGGATAATCGCTTTTAGGAAGAGGCAGAAGATTTTCAGACACCTTAATCGGTTCTCCAGAGTGGTAGAGCTTGCTATACCCAGAAACCACATACATAATCAAAAAGAATGCTGTCACCGGGAGAACTATCCGTTTTCTTTTACGCCAAGATCGAGACTTAGATCTGTCGATAAACGGCAGAGCAAACAGAGTTAAAATTATAAGAGTGGGTAGAATTATGGTGCCCAAAACTGGGGGGGCTGGGAGAGCTCGTAACAACTCGTAGTGGGCCAGAAAGTACCACTCAGGCCGGGGGTCGTAATTTGTATCTGAAGGATCTGCTGGTAACTCGAGCCCTGCTGGTATCAAGATGGAGATCGTCAGGAGTAGTACAAAGATCAGCAGTGCTGTGATGCTATCTTTTAACATTTGTTTAGGATAGAACGGGAAGTGAGGCCTTTTTTTTGTTCCCACAGACTCAGCTGCAATTCCGTGTTTTCGGAGTAAATAGAGGTGGAGAGTGATCAAACAGAAAAGAAATATGGGTAGAAAGAAAACGTGTAGAGCATAGAACCGGCTCAGAGTATAAGCTCCTAGCTCAGCACCTCCTCGCAGAAAAGTTGCCATAAAAGGCCCTAGTATGGGTGCTGTGGATACCATTTCTGTGCCAACCTGGGTTGCCCAGTATCCTTTTTGATCCCAGGGAAGAAGATAGCCAGTAAATGAGAAACCAAGAATTACTAGAAAACTAGTCAGACCGATTGTCCAGTTTAGTTCCCGTGGTCGCTTATAGGAGCCAGTGAAAACAATTCTCAAGATATGTAGGGTAACCACAATTATGAGAAAACTGGAGCCCCAAACATGAATGCCTCGTACAAGGTTTCCCATTGTATTGTGGTCTGCTAGATACTTAAGGCTTTCCCAGGCATGATCGGGAGTAGGAGCAAAGAAAGCTATTAATACCCCCCCCGTCAATACCTGAATGGTGATTAGGAAGAGCAAAGCACTTCCTAAGGTGTGTTTCCAGCCTACATTGGGAGGCTGAGGTTGGTCCAAAAAGCTCCGAAGGGACGATCCTAATGGCAGTCGTTCGTTCAGGAATCGAATCAGTTTTTTCATGCTCTTTGAACTTTCACCTTGTTGTTTGAAATTTTGACGGGAAGTCGTTTCAAAGGTTGAGAGGGAGGTCCAGAGATAACCTGGCCTTGCAAGTCAAACGTACCTTTGTGGCAAGGGCATTGGAATTGACCAAGTGTTTCTTCCCAATGGACAGCACATCCCAAATGGGTGCAACTTGACGAATAGACAACTGGATAACCATTTTCTAATTGAGCATAGACTGTTTCGACCATTCGGCTAGTTTGCCAGCCTTGGGTTTGACTATAGTGAAGAGCAAGGCGTTTAGGTCGAGTTTTTAGTTCACGCACATCGACAAGTTCATACCAGTCAGTTTCTCGATTTGTAACAACACTAAGAGCAGTAGCGAATATGGTAGTTAGAGCAGTTCCCAAAAAAGCCAAAATAGTCCAAAGGAATCGAACCATTAATATTCGTCGATCATTTATCTCGTTCATTAGAAAGAGACTGTAACCCATGTTTAATTCACGGAAAAGAGTAAAAACATTATTTTTGAGTCTTCGGTTGATCGGTTAGTAGCTCTATAGACTTTTCTATTGTTAGCTTGAGTTCCTAGGTCTGTACCCGTTCCACGGTCCAATTGTTTTAAAGTTCGTCTTTGTCAATTGAAAATAAGTTAGGGCATTAAGAATTAGTAATAGGAGTCGGTAAAACAAACTTAAATTAGTACGGAGAGTGTAAGATGGAGTTACCGATTGGGTCTGATCGGAGGTATCCATTCTTTAACAATTCTTGTGTTCCAGGTTTTCAAATATTTCTGGTGAATAGAGGTCTCCGGATATTTTTCACGGTCTGTATAAGGGAAGCTTGTCATCCCGTGGAAGGGCAATGGGCCAACATGGTCGGGCGATGCGGAATTGATATCCATATCCTTCCCAAAACCATCCACAAAGACCAAATAATCTCTGATCCAACCTTCGGGCAGAGGAGGCAAGTGGTCAACCTCAAAGAGTGCCTCAATTTCGTCACCCGAACGAGTAATGACAAACATGTCATCCAGTTTCAGGAGCAAGGTTTGTACGTCACCGTATCGTGTGTAGGAACCCATATGCGTTTTCCATTGAGAAACCTTAGACTTTTTTGAGTA
>CAZMUJ010000065.1:0-5447 GCA_964569605.1 uncultured Acidobacteriota bacterium | reverse complement strand
TGATGCGCTTTTGGTTGGCCTGGCTTAATCCCCTTTCTTTTCGCTCGCTCCAGGGCACTATCTAAATTGTCAACTGACAGACAAAAATGGTGAAGACCACATCCATTAGTCTTTAGCCAGTCTTGTAGCGGGTGATTTTGTTTTAGGGGTTCGACAATCTGCAGCTGCATATTGCCCATGTCTAAGTGTGTCAATAAAATGGTCTTTTCATTGACTACTTCACTAAAAAGGACAGGAAATCCAAACCGATCTCGCCATACTTTTAGAGCCTTTTCTGTGTTATCAACAACAATTGCTAAGTGATCCAAGCCTTTGAACATAGTCCCTCCCAAAGTTTTTGTTTGATCTTTTCAATTTTCGAAGTTTTTGTTGGTACCAAGAGACAACCGGTTTTCTACGATGAGGATTACCGGTGTAGAAATCTTTGGCAGGGATTCTAACAAACTAGTCGGGAACAGCTAATCATTAATTCTGGGAGTCTTACATTTCTGTTCTAGGTGAGTGTTAGAAACCAGTATTTACTTAGTTTTGAGAAACTGCAGAAGGTGTGCCATTTCCTCGACTGAAACAAAGTTCTCCAAATCTCCAGGCATAGCAGACAAATCGCTGATGTAAAAACGCCGAATATCGTCTCGAGGAATGACTATTTCTTTTTTGTTTTCTACTACTAGGATGAGTGCTTTCTGAGTTTGTTCTTTCAGTATCCCTTCATCTATTCCTCCCGAAATTCTTTCGATGACATAGGATTGGTACTGGGGTGCGATAGCTTGACTGGGTAGGAGAATATCACGCAACAGGATGGGCATTGGCCTGCTACGAATTGTTTCTAGATCGGGTCCGACGGGTTTGCCTTCCCCACGGAACTGATGGCATTTCGAGCATTCTCTGCGGTAGACCTCGTGCCCCTTCTCAGTATCTCCTTTTTGGGAAACTATGGAATTATATCTCTCTAGTACCATCTGACTAGATTTTTCTGACTCATCCAGTAGAGTTTGACCCCGTTTTCGCACTAGAGGATCTTTATTTCTAAAAAGGCGGCGTTTGTGTCGATGTGCCAACGATAAGGGGTCAATAACTCCTTCATCCAAGGCATTGAGAAGAGCGTCAATTCCAGCAGATGACTTTAAAAATACTTTGGCAGCTTCATTGCGCACAGTTGGTGTAAAGCTTTTCCAGCTTAAAATCAATGTTCTCCAGTTGAACTCTTGTCCAACTAAGCCAATAGCCTGAATTGCAGATACTTGGATGGATTCAGGTACTGTTGGTTTAATCAGTTCTCCAAAGAGGGAAAGATACTCCGTTTTTTTGGAGATTCCCAGGAGTTGAATCGACTCATTTCTTAGTTTAGGTTCTAAGTTTGGGTTTGCCGCCACCATTGCGGCCTGTTTGAGCAGATGACTGGTATGAGTATCCTCAGGAAATCCAGCCAGTTGTACCAATTCGAGTGCGACTTGCCGAAGACCCGCCGAAGCGTCCATGAATATTTCTAGTATCTGTTTCTGAACATCCTTTTCCGAAAAAAGAGTGGAGGCGCTAACCCTAGTTCCTCTAATCAGCCCCTTTAGCAATTCCGACTTCCACCAGTCAAGACTTAGCTCGCGCGGGATTCGGGTTAAAAGCCCAACAATTTCAACCTTGTTTTGTCTAGCGCCTAGAACGGATCCTATCATTCGGAAGAGAAGCCTGGCCCCATCTGAGTCTTTTTTTGCAAGATGGGAAATAGCTAATTCTAAAAGCCTAGGTGCCTCATCTGATGAAGCGCTGAGGGCTGCAATTGGAAACCAGGGGTCCTCGATTCCTTCAAATAACAACTGGTCTCGTATAGTCTGGGCTTCGAGAGAAGTGAGAAATCCTGACGTCAACAATACTTGAAAGCGTACCCTCTGACTGGGGTCTGTCGCCAACCCCAATATTGTCTTGTGGACTTCATTGGACTCGTCGAGAAATAGCTCACTTAAAATCACAGCGTTCTCACGTACTCCAGGATTGATGTCAGAAAAAGCTGTTAGCACCATTTCTGGAGCGAGCAGACCCAAACCTTCGAGTGTCCACAGAGCGTGAAGTCTCGCCAGTGGCAGGGGACTTGATGTGAGAAGTTCGACTAACTCTGGCTGTATCTCTTTAGCTTGTCTATCTACCAAAAGCCTCTGGGCTGTTTTCCGCCACCAGCCGTTTTGATGCCCAAGCAAGGATACTAGATTATGCGAGCTTTCCTGGCTCAGTTTTTCCAGATTTGACTTTGGTTTTTTCCCTTGTGGATAAATTTTGTAGATGCGTCCTTCACGGGTTCCTCGATAGAGGTCCTCTGAATCCTTGTGGTAGTTAGAAGATGCCCACTCCGGGTGTTCTATCATCTCTCGGTAGTAGTCGACCAAGTAGATAGAGCCATCCGGTCCATTGTAGAAAAATACCGGCCGAAACCAGTTGTCAGTGGATGCCAAAAATTCGCTGTCTTCAGAAACACGGCTTGCAGTGAAAGTTGAACCATTTTCTGTCCAGAAGTCCATGTGGACTAGATTATGTACAGGTTCAGCTACCAGGGAGAAATGCTCTAATTGCGGTGCGAAAATGCCACCCAGATAATGAGTTAGACTGCATCCCGAGGTAAATTCCCCAGCCTCAGTAAGTAGCTTGAAACGGGGATTATGAGTAATGGGAAAGACCTGGGCGTAGGTTCCATGGTCAGATGCTTGCTGCGTGGTTGTTTTCAGGAACAGATGAGGATTGCGGCGAAGATATGGAGCTGCGATTACCACGTGGCGCGTGTGAACTGCATTGTCAAGAGTAAAATAGCGACCCCATTCGTCAAAGGAATGCCCAAACTGAGTTGGAGCTGATAGGGACTCAAGTTCTCCTGTGTTGGGTCGGAGCCGGACTGAAAATCGATTCTCCTGCAAAACAGGTGAATTGGGCCGATTTGGATAGTAGATCTGACCACCTAAGTCACCAAACTTTTCTTCAAAAATGAGAGAACCACCACTACCCTCGTGGGCAAGGTAGATCCAATTGTCCAATCCGTAAACAGGTAGATTGACCGTGTGCTGTGGGTTTGTAAAAGCGAATCCGGTTAATACCACTTTGCGCACATCAGCTTTCCCATCGCCATCACTGTCTTCAAGGTAAAGAAGGTCCGGAGCAGCTGTGACAAGAATGCCATCTTTCCAACGCATCACACCAGTAGGTAAAACTAATCCGTCAGCAAAAATCTGGCTCTGGTCAGGTATCCCATCACCATCTTTGTCTAGCAGTAGCCGAATTCTTCCTATGTTTTCTGTATTCAGCGGGTAACCAGTCATTTCGACCACATAGACACGTCCATCTTCGTCGATCTCCATGGCAACCGGATCTCGAATAAGGGGCTCTGAGGCAAACAACTCAATTTCGAAGCCCGGTGCTAGTTTGAATGTGTCGAGGGCAGACTGAGAATTGTGGGGAGGTACATAATCAGGATTAGGTATCTGAGGCTGGCAACTAACGAGACAGACCACGAAAGCAACCAAAAGCAACATCCGCTTGATCTTGGGGATTAAATACCTGTTCTGAACGGCGAACGAGACAGGAATCATTGTTGGTGCTAATCCTAATCAATTCGGTTCATTTTAACAACATAAATAATTCTGTAAACCTTTGATTAATAAGGACTAGACACATGTTATTTGGTGAATCAAGAAACATTCTAAAGGTTATTTTTTGAATGATGATGTCTGGGGATTTCCCTTTTCAGTCTGAGGAAAGAGTAGAGACTTGAAAAAAACGGTCAACCTCTTCAAAAAAAAAGCCCCGACTTCAACAATGAAGTCAGGGCTAAAGGTTTGTCTAGGTGGCGTTGGGTCCCCCGGAGGTTGGGGGTGTTTGTCACTAAGACTTGTAAGTCCCTTTTCCTACAAGGACACCACCTTAATTAAACCTGGTTTATGATATTGCACTGAATCGCCTCCTTTCATGAGCAAATGTCTAAAAGGCAAGTCCCCACTTGCCCAGCTCAGTAAAGGTGCTCGGTACCTCTAAGAGCTGCTTGCCTTCCCAACAAGCTAACTGGGAAAGCAAGGTACTGTAAAACTCAATCTTCCAATATGATTCAAGAGAAGTCAATTTGAGAAAGTTTGGGATTGGGTCCAGTTATTAAATTTCCTTTTACTGATCATTGCCACAAATCCTAACGCCTAAGCGTCTAACTAAAAATTAAGGAAGTTCTTAACGCGCTAGGTAGTTAATCCTATTGGTCGGGTTAGAGGGCTTTGAAAACCCGACTTCCTGCTGGCACAAGGATTTTAAAGACCAAGCGGATTATTGATTTACATGACTCCGCGACAGGAAAAATTGACTTTCCTCTTTAAAGTTTCCAAATTTCTTGTCAGACTTTCTCTTCGCTAATGGACACTCTACGCAAGCTTTTCTTCTTCTTTCTAGTGCTGGTGATTTTTTGGACAGGTGGTTGTTCACAACAGGGACCGGAAAAGTGGTGGCGTAAGGCTGCCGAACAAGGTCATGCCACGTCCCAATTTAAACTGGGGGAGATGTATTATCTTGGCCAAGGAGTTCCTAGAGACTACAAGGAAGCCTTCAAGTGGTACCGAAAAGCTGCCGAACAAGGTAATTTCGATGCCCAAATTCAACTTGGGGTGATGTACTCCAACGGCGAAGGCGTCTCTAGGGACTACGTATTTGCATATATGTGGAAAAATTTAGCTCTCTCCCACCTCGTCATTGGCGAACCTGAAGACGCCCTGAGAAAAGGGAGCAGAAAGGCGCTCAACACCCTAGAAAAAAAGATGACTCCAGGACAGATCTCTGAGGCACAACGGCTATCACGTGGGTGGAAGTCGAAGGGAAGGAATGAGTAACGGGACTAAATTGCTCCCTAAGATTTTTTACCTGTTTCTATCTACGGCTCTCTTCGGCCACGGAGGTCGTACTGATTCACTCGGATGCCACCACGATAGTAAAAACGGGGAGTACCACTGTCACAGTGGTCCATTGTCTGGGCAATCCTTTGGTTCAAAAGAGGAGGCACTTTGCGAACTTGAGGGTACCTCTACGAAACTGGAAATCAATACATCTTTTCCATGGTCATTATCTAAGACTATTCCCTATCAGCGAGACCTTTATGGTAGTTGGATAGATGCAGATGGAGATTGCCAAAATACCCGGCAGGAGGTGCTCATTGCTGAGAGCCTTGTTCCTGCCAAACTCGACAACACAGGGTGCCGAGTGATTTCTGGAAAGTGGTTAGATCTCTACACAGGGCAGACCTTTACCAACCCCAGAGATCTTGACATTGACCACTTCATTCCACTTGCAGAGGCTCATCGCAGCGGCTCAGACGGCTGGTCACGCAAGCAACGCCGGAATTTTGCCAACGATTTGTCATACCCGGGATCCCTAATCGCAGTTTCTTCATCCGCTAATAGGGCTAAAGGGGATAGGGACCCTGCTGGATGGCTACC
>CAZMUJ010000064.1:0-85536 GCA_964569605.1 uncultured Acidobacteriota bacterium | reverse complement strand
AATGGAGGAGAGTGTTTGATCAAGGGGAAATAGTTCCAGGTTTGGTCATGGAAGTTAATAGGGAGATTGCAAGAGTTAGATTTGGCAAATATATGGCAATGGTTGGTCTAAAAGATGTTGAATGGACTGGTGAAAAAGAGGATTTAAACAAGCTATTTAGAGTAGGTGATTTGGATCATTTCTTGGTGCAGAAAGTTGATGTGGAGAGGCAGGAACTTGAGGTGGAGCTAGACCGGATTCCTGATGTGCAGGGGGCAATGGTGGTATTAGACAATAAGACCGGAGCAATTAAGGCAATGGTAGGGGGATTTGATTTTGAATTGAGTAAATTCAATCGAGTTACCCAGGCCATGCGCCAGCCAGGATCTATATTTAAACCCTTTACATACCTAGTTGCCCTTGAGGAAGAAAGATCACCTCATGAAAGGGTTCTGGATGTCCCAGTGAGTTATTTGGATGATGTTGGGAATCTCTATCAGCCTAAGAACTCAGATGATGAATTTAAGGGTCTTATTCCAATGTATCAGGCACTGGCCGAATCAAGAAATGTTCCAACTATCCGGTTGGCAAAGGAGCTTGGAGTTGGAAAGATCATTGAGGTTGCACACCGTTTTGGGATTCAAAACAAATTTCTTCCGGTTCTATCAATAGCTCTCGGGTCAGTTGAAACTTCTTTACTTCAACTCTGCTCTGCATTTAGCGCTTTTCCTAATAGCGGTGTTCGCGCTGAACCACACTACATTGTTAAGGTAGAAGATTACCAGGGAGTAACTCAACAGGAACAAAGAATGCGTTTCGAGCAGGCAACATCTCCTGACATAGCAGCTAAAATGGTTTATTTGTTGAAACAGGTAGTTTTAAAGGGAACAGCGAGAAGAGCTAATTCACTAGGAAGGGCGGTGGCTGGAAAGACTGGTACGACAAATGAATCTACGGATGTTTGGTTCGTTGGATTTACTCCAGATATTACTGCAGGTGTTTGGGTAGGCTATGATGAAAAGAAGTCTTTAGGTGAAAAGATTTATGGGAGTAATCTAGCTTTGCCAATCTGGATAGAGTTCATGGATTCAGCCCTAGAAAGATTCCCTAAAAGGGAGTTCGATAATGTCTATCGTCCCACACCTCTCGAGATCACGCGGGCGGAACGAAAGGCCACCCACCAGATGGTAGACCGTCCTATTCAGGTGGAAGAGATTCCACCGGCTTTATCTTCATTATGGCAAATAAAAGAAATGACGAGTGTTGTAGTCGTGCGCTTAGAGGACACCAACGCTTCAGTAATGGAGTACCTTGACTCTATGGGAATACTACCTGACACGGAAATATATGTGCTTGAAAAGGGTCCTTTAAATGCTACTATTTTGATCAGTTTAGATGGTGTTGAGCACAGCCTTAGTGAATCACTGGCACGTCAGATTTTCGTCAAGATAGAATGAACATTTTCCTCACTCATTATCGGTCTTTTAGTGCTCTGAGGGCAGTTTAGGGAAAGGAGAGTATTTATGGCTGGCAAACGGAGCTGGACTTAAGTTGAATTTGCTGCTCAGTGCTGCCACCGCGAGAAGAAGAGCAAGGAGAATTTAAAACAGTTTTGGAATCGTTATACTAGAACCCAACTGCACAATCTCAGACTAAAATTCGAGGTTTTGTAACTGTTTCTCTTCAAAGTTTAATCTTATTTGCAGTCAATCAAACAAGTATGAGTTTGAGTACTAAAGAAGAACTTGTCAATCCAGTCAAAAATGAGCTACGAAAAGTTGAAATAGAACTAAAGAACTATTCAAATTCAGCCTATCCTCTTATTAATGAGATTAATCTGTATCTGCATGAAAGTAGAGGTAAGCGGATTCGACCAGCCGTTCTATTTCTTGTTTCTAAACTTTGTGGTATTGAAGGCGATGAAGTTGTAAAACTTGGTACAGTGGTGGAGTTGCTGCATGTCGCGACTCTGGTACACGATGACATTATAGACAAAGCTTATCTCCGAAGGGGCCAAGTCTCTGTGAACTCCCAGTGGGGAAGTGAAGTTAGCGTGCTCATGGGTGATTGGATGTACATGACTGCGTTCCAGATTGCTTTAGAATTAAGGAGTTTGAGGATACTTGATGTATTAATTGAACTGACTCGAACTATGGTGGCTGGGGAAATGATGCAACTGGATTTGGACAGAAAAATAGAAATTTCTGTACGTGATCAGATCGACATTTGCCAGCGAAAAACAGCTCATCTTTTTTCTGCCTGTTCTTCTTTGCCTGTTATCTTCTCTGGGGCTCCTCTCGAGGTTCAAGAAAATCTGACTGAGTATGGGAAATCGTTGGGTATGGTTTTTCAAATAACAGATGACATGCTCGACTACACTGCAGACCAGAAAGGTGTTGGGAAGCCTGTCATGAAAGATTTGGAGGAAGGGAAAATCACTCTTCCAATTATATTTTTGCTTGAGAAGGCCAACCAATCCGAGCGAGATTTGATCAGTGAAATTCTTTTGGAGGGGGAAATTAGTAGTAAGAAAAAATTAGAAATCATCTCACTGGTAAAACGTTATAGGACATTGGAACAAACACGGGAAATAGCCAATGAATATGTATCTCGAGCTGTGCAAGCCTTGAGTATGTTTCCCGATTCTCCGGCGCGATCGTCACTTATGGCACTTCCCAATTACATCCTTAACAGAATACAGTGAAAACATTTGTAGATCTTACTTATTGTAAATCCTTGTCGCTGTTCTGAAACTATTCCTCCAAGTTGTCGAACTTTGAACCTGCAACCATAAATATCCTAATCAGGTGTAAAGAGTTGATTGAAATTGGCGGAAGACTCTCTTGCTACCGTCTCAAGATCACTACCTCGTAATTCTGCTAATTTTTCAGCAATTTTTACTACGTATGCTGGTCGATTAGTTTTACCCCGAAAGGGAACTGGAGCTAGATATGGGGAATCTGTCTCAATAAGATAGCGATCGAAAGGGGTTTCTTTTGCAATTAATTGGATTTCATTTACTCTTGAAAACGTTAATATCCCTCCAAAGGAAAGATGAAAACCTAGATTCAAACACCGATCTGCTATTTTTTGGTCATAGGTGAAACAGTGCATAACACCTTTTAAACCTGAACTTTTATAATCTTCTAGTATTTCACAAGTATTTTGTGCTGCTTCTCGGGAATGGATAATAACTGGTTTGCTTTTCTGTAAAGCGAGTTCCAGTTGTCGGCGAAAGCTGTTTATCTGGGTCTCGGAGTCAGAGTGATGGTAATGATAATCAAGTCCAATTTCTCCCCAGGCCACGACCTTTGGATGACTCATTGCATTGAGGAGTTGGGCCTCTAGCCTGTCAGTATAGCTACTAGCATCATGTGGATGGACCCCCAAACCTACCAGAACTTCTGGATAACTGTCTGAAATCTCAAGTGGTTTAAGAAGGGTTTGAGCATTCTTAGTGACGCAGCCGATAGTTAAAATACGTGAAACAGAAGCGGACCGCGCCTCAATCATTAGTTCGTCTAACTGATTTGAAAACTCAGGAGAGTCTAAGTGGGCATGTGAGTCTATTAGTTTAATGGCCTGCATGTCCAACTTTACTTGAGACGGGATCCTACTTCCACTGGTTCTGTGAAGGTGGTGAGTACAGGACGGCCCATAATCTCTGCTGCCATGATCATTCCATTGGACTTTACTCCCAACAAACTAGTGGGTTTGAGATTTGTAACTACAGCAACGAGTCTTCCGGTTAATTCAATTGGATCGTATTCTTTCCCAATCCCAGCTACTATCTGGCGTTTTTCAGAACCGATGTCCACAACTAGTTTTAGTAATTTCTTAGAGTTCTTGACTCGTTCTGCTTCCAGAATTTTCCCAACTCTCATCTCTACTCTACAAAAGTCATCTATGGAAATCTGGGGATTTTTTGATGGGGATGGTTTTGAAGGTTTCTTTTCCTCCTTTAGATTTCCAGGTGTTCCAAGTAGCTTCTCAATGGATTTTCTTTCTAACCTGGGATAGACCGGCTTGATTTCCCCAATGGAAGTTCCCTCGATTAGCCCCCCCCAAGTAAGCTTGTCAAGGCAGGTGGTTTCTGATGAAAATTCTGTTCCTAGCTGCTCAAAAATGGCGCGTGTTCCATTGACTAGTATAGGGGATAATAGAACACAGATTATCCGTAATGCCTCTGCAGAACTGTACAGAACAGTGCTGAGACGATCTTTTTGAGAGGCCTCTTTAGCTAAGACCCAGGGCTCGTTAGCTACGATGTATTTGTTCACAAGAGAGATTAGCTCCCAAACAGTTTCAAGTGCCTTATTGAGTCGGAAATCGTCGAAGTGTTTTCTGTAAAGACCAATCGTTTCTTTACTAAATCGAACTAGTCTTTGGTCTCCAGATTCCATAGTGATATTGGTAGGAACCTTTCCGTCAAAGTAGCGTTCTATCATTTTTAAAATTCGACTACTAAGGTTGCCCAGGTCATTAGCTAAATCACTATTGATTCGTGTCGTTAGGGCCTGTATAGAAAAATTCCCGTCTGATCCCAAGCTAATTTCTCGGACTAGAAAATAACGGATTGCATCCAATGGGATGGCATCAATGAGTTGTTGGGCAGTGATAAAGTTTCCTAGAGACTTCGACATTTTTTCCCCATTGATAGTCCACCAACCATGAACTAATAATTGTTGGGGTGGTTCGAGATTAGCAGCCATAAGAAATGCTGGCCAATAAACTCCGTGGAAACGAAGAATGTCCTTACCCATAATATGGATATTTGCTGGCCAGTTTTTATCAAAGGATTTTTTATCTGAAGTGAACCCCACTCCAGAAAGGTAGCCCAGAAGAGCATCAAACCATACGTAGAAAATGTGCTGGTCGTTCTGTGGAACAGGAATACCCCAAGAAAAAGAAGTTCGGCTGATACTGATGTCTTTGAGACCCCTTTCCACGAAACTCACGATTTCATTCAGTCGACTTTTTGGTAAAACAAAATTTGGATTGTCACGATAAAATGCTAGTAATTTCTTCTGGAAGGCTGAAAGTTTGAAAAAATAACTTTCTTCCCGAATTAATTCTGTTTTACCTCCACATTCAGGACAAATAGTTAGATCGGCGGCGACATAGGACTCATCGCGAACGCAATATTGTCCTGAGTACTCCCCCACGTAAATATAGCCATTGTCCTTAATAATTTTAAATACGCTTCTTACAGTTTCAATATGTTTTAAATCAGTCGTGCGAACAACCTCATCAAAATCAAGCTTCATTTTGTTCCAGACGTCTTGGAAAGCTGCAGAATTTTGGTTTGTGAACTCCTGGGTTGAGAGGCCACTATTGCTTGCGGCACGCTCAATTTTCAGTCCGTGTTCATCTGTACCGGTTAAGTAGCAAACACTATTCCCCAACATACGTTGATAGCGAGTAAGAATATCTCCAATGATGGTGGTATATGCATGCCCGACATGAGGTACGTCGTTCACGTAATATAAGGGTGTCGTCAGATAATAGTTTCTAAGCATTGATATTTAATTGGTTGGCAACTGCCAAGCGTAAGACCTTCAATGGTACTCCCTTTTTCTTGGAAAGTTTCTTAAGATCTTCGTATTCAGGCCACATATTAACTATTTTGTTTCCCATTTTCCCAATCTTTACACGAACTGGTCCAAAAACAGTATCGACAGTTTTTGTCTCGCGGTTAAGAACCAGTCGATCATGGCGTGAGCGTCGCACACCTAGTGTAGTTGTTTCACTAAAGATCAATTGGACAAAGCGTTCTTCATCTTTTTCCTGACAAAGTACTGTGAGAAGGACACCGGGTCTGTTCTTTTTCATTTGAAGAGCTGAATAATAGACATCTAAAGCCCCTTTGCTAAGTGCTCGATCAATAAAATAGCCTAGTAATTCGCCGTCCATGTTGTCGAGTGTAGTCTCCAAAACACTAACCGTTTCAAGAATCAGATCAGTTTGGCTTTTGTTTTGTTTTGAAATAGTTTTTCCAAGAGTAACTCGTAGAAGATTTGGGATTGAATTAAAGGTGTTTTTCCCAGATCCAAAACCCCATTTCAGAGGAACAAAGGTGGGCACTTGATCAATGGCTGAAAGAGTAGTGATAATTGCAGCTCCTGTTGGAGTTAGAAGTTCTGCAGAAACTGGTCCTGGGGAAACCGGGACCCCACTGATAAGTTCTAAGGTAGCCGGTGCTGGTACTGGCCAATTTCCATGAGAGAATTGGACCGTTCCTCCACCAAGAGAAATAGGAGCTGTATAGAATTCTTCAATTTTAAAGTAAGCAAACCCCACCGCTGCACCTACTATGTCGACTATGGAATCGATAGCACCAACTTCATGGAAATGAACCTTTTCTAGTGATGTTTTGTGAACCTTTGCCTCGGCCTTTCCAAGTCGTTGGAAGATGAGTTGAGCCGTTGATTTGACTGTTGAATTGAGAGAACTCTTCTCAATTAGCTCTTCAATTTGATTGAGATTTCGGCTAATTTTTTCAGAATGATGGAAATGGTGATTGCTATGTTCTTTGGGAGGGGGGGTATTGGGGCTGTCAGGGTTATTCTCTGAAGCGGTTCGAGGATTTCTTATGTTTTTGGGTACAACTTGAAAATCTATGGCCGTTAGACCTTGACGTTCTATAGGTTTTGCCTTTAGCTCAAATTCCTGGTCGATTCCAAGACGGGAGAGCTCTTGACGCAGGTGATTTAAAGGCATTCCCAAATCTAGAAGGGCTCCTAAAATCATGTCTCCACTGGCTCCGTTAAATGGCTCAAAGTATAAAGTTGTACCCATGTTTAAACCTCAGTCCTTCTGACTATAATACTTTTCCCCAATCATAAGTCAGAAGTCATAGTAAGTTCTGCATATTTCTTTCCATCCTACTGTCTCGAGCTAGAAATGTTTCTATGTAAGATCTAACTTTGTGATTTTTTCTGTTTGTCTTTTTTCTCTACAAAATAGGCATT
Source organism: uncultured Acidobacteriota bacterium (assembly GCA_964569605.1). Taxonomy (GTDB): domain Bacteria; phylum Acidobacteriota; class UBA6911; order RPQK01; family CBDAPI01; genus CBDAPI01. The sequence goes on along the minus strand of CAZMUJ010000064.1, from coordinate 78,586 downwards.
CAGAATGTTAGAAAACACTTTTATTTAAGGAATATTGTTAGCTAATTAAAATTTTCAACCAGAACCTTAAACTACTCCTGCGTTATCATAAAGAGCATGTTTGTAAAACGTGTTGGCAGAGTACGTCAACATCTTCAGGAATTTGTGGAAAAACGGTTTCAGACAAAACTTGAATTTCTGATTGTGGAATCTCCTCCTCAAGTTGAGCTGGGTGATCTAGCCTTTCCTTTTCCTTTTGAGTTGGCCAAAATCCTTCGGCGTTCTCCACGTTCAATCGCCGACGAGGTTGTTGAATTAATCTCCCCGCTTTTGGAAGTTGATCGCTTTGAGGCAGCCGGAGGAGGGTATGTAAATGTATTTTTTAATCGCGAGAGTTTCTTAAAAGATTTGGATGCCTGGTTGGTTGGCTCGGTTGTAGAGACTGGTTCGGGTAAGGTCATTGTAGAGCACACTAATATTAATCCAAACAAGGCTGCTCACATTGGACATTTACGTAATGCCATTCTAGGAGACTCTTTTGTTCGCCTAATGCGATCCTTAGGCCGGCAGGTTGAGGTACAGAACTATATTGACAACACTGGTGTGCAGGTTGCAGATGTTGTGGTGGGCTTTACTGAACTTCTGAATATGAGTTTGAGCGAAATTAGAAACATTGATGGGGCTTTTGATTATTTTTGCTGGGATCTCTACGCTCGGGTTTCCAACTGGTATGGTGAAGAAAGTTCGCGCCTTCAATATCGATCTAAGATTCTCAAAGCAATCGAAGAGGGTCAGGATGAGGTGGCGGAGCTGGCAGAGCACATTTCAACTCGAATTGTTTACGCTCACCTTAAGACAATGTTGCGTATTGGTGTTTGTTATGATGTTCTTCCCAGGGAAAGTGAAATACTGGCGCTCAAGTTTTGGGATCAGGCTTTTAAGCAGTTACGCAAGAGTAAGGCTATTATTTTTAGGGAGAACGGTGCTCATGCTGGTTGTTGGGTAATGGAGCTGCCCAAGGAAGAGGGTCTTCCTTCAGATGAAAAGATTATAGTTCGTAGTAACGGAACAGTTACTTATGTGGGGAAAGACATTGCCTACCAACTCTGGAAGTTTGGACTTCTTGGAAAAACTTTCCATTTCAAGCCTTTTAAGACTGATGAAAGTGGACATCAAACCTGGGTGACTACTAGGGAGGATCTTAATTATCAGCCATCTGAGTTTGGTAATGGAGTTTTAGTCTATAACGTTATCGATGTTCGCCAGTCTTACCTTCAACGAGTTGTAGTTCAGGGTTTACGAAGACTCGGATATAACTCGGAAGCAGCTCGTTCAATACATTTTTCTTACGAAATGGTAGCGCTTTCTCAGGCATGTTGTTCTGAACTGGGGATGAATCTCTCTTCTGAAGATAAAAAAAGAGCTTATGTTGAAGTTTCTGGAAGAAAGGGACAAGGTGTTAAAGCTGACGATTTGATAGACAAACTGATTGAGAAGTCACTCTTTGAAGTAAAGCAAAGACAACCCAAACTTGCGCAAGATCAGATAGAACAAATTTCAGGTCAGATTGCGATCGGTGCTCTTCGCTATTTTCTCTTGAAATACACGAGGAATACTGTGATTGCTTTTGATTTTTCAGAGGCCTTGAGTTTTGAAGGAGAAACTGGTCCTTACTTGCAATATTCTGTTGTCAGGGCTAACAACATTTTCCGCAAACTTGTTGGACAAGAGGAAGAGTGGAAACAGCTACGATTACAGTTGCAGAAGAAAGGGAAATTAAAGCAAGTCGAGGGGATATTAGCCGACAATCATGTATGGAAACTTCTACTTACGATCGGAAAACTAGAAGAGGTGATGCAAAAATCAGTTGAGACTCTGGAAATGTCTCACATTGCTAAGCATGCATTTCTAATAGCCCAGCAATTCAATCTTTTTTATCACAATTACCATATTCTTTCAGAAAAAAAACAGAAGAGAATTATCCTCTTACAGATTGCTGACAATTCCAGACAAGCTCTAACAAAGATTCTGGAGATTCTGGGGATTGAAATTCCTCAGAAAATGTAATGCTATCTATTTTGTTTCTAGTTTTCACAAGTCCTGTTTTGTTGTCCCAACAAGGTTTGTCGGACAATTTTCGAGCATTGCTCACAGTCCCCGAACGACAAAAATATGATGGCACCTCGGATTTCCAGGGGAGAATTCAAGTTTTATATGGTGCATTTGATCGCTATGTTCTGATTACAAAAAAAGAGTTAGGAAATGAAGACATCTATAAGGCAGAGGTGGCTGTTCGATCCATTCAAATACTGGCTCTCAAGGGTATAGAGATCACGAAACAGATCACAAGCAAGAAGGTTCTTCGCTCGAGGATCCTTCGGAAAACAGAAATCCGTCTTCGCAAGTTATTAGTGGAATTGGAGAACTTGAAAAGATTGTCCCCACTTTCATTATGGGAAGTCTTTGATAAGACGATAGAGAAAGTAAAAGCATTTCGAGACGAGTTAATTGAGGGTTTTTTTGCCTTTGTAGTCTCTTCGAGTTTAAGTCTTTCAGTGTGGGGTTCTCCTTCTGATTTTTATTCAAGGAAGGTGCAATCATTCGTTCCTGTCAGTACTGAAATGGGGCACCAGTCAAAGATACGCCACTTTATGAGTGGCGATCAATTTACTGCTATAGAACATGAAAAACTTCGAGAGGCACAGAAGTTGAGGAGGCGGGTCAAAGTTTTTCTGAAAATTGCCGAGGCAAGGCTTGATGAGATTGAGAGAAGAATATCTGCAGAAAAGTGGAGGAAAGAGCGGAAAAACCCATTGGAATTCTACACCTATGCTCAGTTGGTGAGAGCTTATAATCGCTCTATTGAAGGTATCATGATCAACATCGATGAAAAGGTTAATTCTAATGTTGAAACTGAAGAAAACATCAAGAAGTCGCTTCTTCAATTTAAGTCTAAGATGCTCAGTTTTGTGAGACGTCTTGAGCCAGTTAAGAAATTTTCCGAGTATCAGAATGATAGAGATCTCTACTTAGAATGGGGAAAAGCTTGGGAATCCTCACAAATGGCGCTTAAAGGTTCAAAGCTTGGCCTTAAGAAGTTAAAGCAAAGGTAAATTTTTTTCACAGGTTAAGGCCAAGCCGGTCATTAAAAGTAATGTCTCCTAGAATTGTTAGCCTGGGGGTGGCAGTTCCCCCACACAAAGTTTCTCAAGTTTCTCTTCGGGAACTTGCTAGGAATCACTTCAGTCTAGGCATGAAAGACCTTTCTCGTTTGATCTCTATCTTCGATAATGTTCAGGTCAAACAAAGACATTTCTGTGTATCTCTAGACTGGTTTACCGATCCACACACTTTTGAAGATAGGAATAGTCTCTATAACCAATGGGCCGAAGATCTTGCTGCCGATGCAATTCTGAGGTGCCTAGGAAATTTGGATATTAATCCTTCTTCTGTTGACCATCTTATCTTTGTGTCTACAAGTGGTTTTTCCACACCTAGTATCGATGCAAGGCTAATAAACCGATTGGGTTTTGATTCGCATGTTTCCCGAACTCCTATTTTTGGCCTAGGTTGTGCTGGTGGTGCTGCAGGATTGGCACGAAGTTACCAATTAGCTAGATCTTATCCAAATGAACTAGTTTTGCTAGTAGCAGTAGAAATTTCTTCTCTGACCTTTCAGCCTGGAGATTTTAGTAAAAGTAATCTAGTAGCCTCAGCTCTTTTTTCTGATGGGGCTGGAGCAGTGCTTGTAGCAGGATCTGACAGAATTCAGGACGGTCCAGAGATTATTGATGTACAGAGTACGATCTGGCCTAAAACATTGGAGCTGATGGGTTGGAAATTCAGTAGTCAAGGAATGGAGGTGATATTCTCTAAGAGCATTCCCTTTGTTCTTCGGAAACTGCTGCGTCAGAATGTAAAAGAATTCTTGGATTGTAATAGAATAAGTCTATCTTCAATTGGACATTTTTCTGTTCACCCAGGAGGTGCAAAGATTCTCGAGTCAATATCTAAATCCCTGAACATTAATGAAAACAAATTAGAAGATAGTCGTATTATTCTCGAGCGATATGGAAACATGTCGAGTCCTACGGTTCTTTTTATCTTGAAACGGTTACTTGACGCTAAAAAAGCTTCGGAAGGTGACCTTGGATTGGTAGCTGCTTTTGGTCCGGGATTTAGCGCGGAATTGTTACTACTACGCTGGTAAATAAGGGATTGCAATTTTCACCTAATAGTTAATAGGATAAACAAGAGCTAATTTTGATATTTTAATATACTATGCGTAACGCTGCCGTCTCAAAAGCCACTCGGAAACATCCTTCTTGGTTAAAAGTACGTGCCCCTCTTGGGGATAATGTTGATGCAATGAAGAAGCTCATGGAGGGCTTAGAACTCAACACGGTATGTCAGGAAGCACAATGTCCTAATCTAGGGGAGTGTTGGAATCATGGGGTCGCTACATTTATGATCCTTGGTGATACATGTACCCGTGGTTGCCGTTATTGTGCTGTAAAAAAGGGAAAACCTCTGGGTCTTGATAAGAAAGAGCCTTTACGAGTAGCGAAGGCTGTTGAGAAGATGGGACTCCGACATGTAGTGATCACCTCTGTTGATCGAGACGATCTAGTAGATGGCGGGGCTTCAGTTTTTGGGGCAACTGTTGCAGCAATTCGTCATCTTGTTCCCCACTGTGTGATCGAATTACTTGTCCCGGACTTTCAAGGCTACAGATCTGCCCTTGAGATAGTTCTCGAAGCTGGGCCAGAAATACTTAATCACAATGTAGAAACGGTTCCACGACTTTATCCGTCTGCTAGAGGCGGAGGGAACTACCAGATATCACTTCAGGTACTCAAACGTTCTCAGCAGATAGCTCCACACATAGTAACTAAGACTGGGATAATGTTGGGTTTAGGTGAGGAAGAAGAAGAAATATTGGCGTTATTGAAGGATCTAATCGAGACGGGTGTTTCTATTTTGACCATTGGGCAATATCTTCGTCCTTCTGGTTGGCATCTCCCTGTGGAACGTTATTATCATCCTGAAGAATTTCAAAAGTGGAAAAAAACAGCTATGCAACTTGGCTTTTCTCATATCGAAGCTGGTCCCTTAGTGCGTTCTAGCTATCTTGCTGATCGCCAGTTTGAATCCGTTAAATGTGCGGAACTCTGATTTTTCAGATGTTCAAATGTAATGGAACATTAGGAAATATTTATGTGGAAAAGATTCTCGGTCTGAGTGGATATTGTTTTGAACTACATTGTAGAATTTAAATATTCCGTGGGATAGAAGAAACAAAAAGTAGTTTAGATCAGTTAGGGAATTGAATTTGGATTTCGTTTTTTTAACTGAATTCCTTTTACAACTTTTCTGTTATATTTCAGATTTAGGAAAAAGGGAATTAGCGCATACTTGATGTGCCTCTATTGCAGTTTTTTAGTTATGTGTCCCTGATTTATCTTTTCCCCTATTTTTTTGAAAAGTGAATCCTTTAGCAGTTAGACTATTCTATACATATTTAGTAATTAAAGGACGTGGAACGTGATACTTAGAACGTGCCAACATTCCCAACCCTCATGAGGAGAAAATGCCCCGATATCTTCCTTTGCAACCGGATGCCGCTTACGAAGAAGTAAAAGAAGTTTATAGTTTTGTTGAGTCAGAATTGGGAATTGTGCCCAACTATCTCAAAACACTTGCCCATTCGCCACATTTTTTTAAACCTGTGACAGACTTGTATTTAAAGGTCAATGGAGAATGTGGACTAAGTGAAAAGATAAAACAGCTAGTCATTTTAAAAACCTGTAAATTGGATCGTTGTAAGGTGACGGTACAATGGCATAAGGAGCTGGCTGCGAAGGCAGGTTGGTCAAATGAACAGATTGATACCATGGATAATTTTCAGGATAGCGATCTATTCAATCAATACGAAAAAGATTCATTACAGCTAGTTGAATACGTTTTGGAAAGTCCAGATGATATTCCTGAAGCAGCCTTTTGGACAACACTTGACAATCACTTTACTTCCGATCAAGTCATTGAAATAATTACTCTTATAGGGTTTTATAATATGGTTAACCGTTTTCTTTTGGCCATTGAGGTAAATCCAGATCCCATTCCCGGTTAGGTAGATTACGTACCTTTTCCTCTATCTTGATTTTATTATGAGAGCTTTACATATGAGCTCTTTATGGCACTTAGAGAATATCAGGGGAGAAGTGTGACTAGTTAAACTGAAGAGGGAAAATACTTGATTAATGAGTAGTGTTTAAGAAGGTGCATAATATCCTTTTCGGTGCCTTACGGTTAGGCCTTTAGCTTTTACAAGTTTGACCTTAATTTTTTGAAATTTACCGTCTCTCTCTTTTTTATTGGGAACATACGTTAGGCTGTAAAGACTCCTAACTTCTTCCTCGATCAGATTAAAAGCATAATGGAGTTGTTCGTCTGAATAGGGGAAAAAACATCGTCCTCCGGTGTCGTTACTGAGTTTATTAAGGATGCGCTCCCCTCGGAGATTTTCACTGGTTCCAATCCTATTAGTTCCAATTCCATAGGTTAAAATGTTATTTTTTTGCAATAGTTGGAGTACTTCTCGCGTAGAATAATTACTATCAAGATCTACTCCATCGGAAATAATAACGGCTATGTTACGCTGAGCTGGAAAATTTAACTTGTCTTTGGCAACTACAAAGATTGCATCAAGTAGTGCTGTTCCTCCACCGGCTTGCAAACCTTTTAACTGTGAAGCTATTTGTGTAGGGTTCCTAGTAAAGTCTGAGACCAGTGTCACTCCGGTATCAAACTCGGCTAACATTGCTCGATCTCCTGGATTCATGATCGCAAAAACAAAATTGGTCGCTGCTTTTTTCTCGAATGCAAGTTTGGTTTTTACGCTGGCGCTAGTGTCAATCAAAAGTGCTATATTGAGAGGGAGATTTGATTCAATGCCGAAGTTTGTAATGGTCTGTGGCTTACCGTTCTCCAGGATTCGGAAGTTGTTTTTGTTTAGTGTTGTTACAGCTCTTCCTAGTTGGTTTGTTACAGCCACTATTAGGTTTACAGCCTCGACTTCAACTCGGATTTCAGCCTTTTCGACAATTTCCCTTTGACCAAATCCAACCAGTGAACCTATAAAAGAGGCCGAAAGAATCAAAATAAAGTTCTTAAACATTTCTTTGTCCACTAACAAATCTAATTTAATGAATAAAAGAATTACTAACTCAAAATATCAATTCAACTAAAGGTGCATCAAATTGGCTGTGAAGAACGAACTCTGAAAGACGCTATTTTTTTTGTGGAGCCCCAAAAAGGCAATGTTTCCAACGTTTACTTTCTTAATTAAAAAGTTCAGAATACTTTCCTCGTCATGAATCCTTTGAAGGGAAAAAAAAATCTTGTCAATCAGACTATCCAGGATATCATCCAATGCTGGTATCAAAGTTGTAAACCTCACTATGTTACAGAAGAAGAGAGTCGTCTACTTGGAGTTGAGCCTGAACTTAAATATTTTTCTAGCAAGTATAGTTATCGATTGAAATTTAGTCGAGTTGAGGATTTAGATGTTACTTACGGGCTAAGCCTTGAAGAATTGGAGAAACAGTTAGTAATCGTTTCAAGTGTTAATAACAAGACGGCTGGATTCGAGCTGGACATTTTCATTCAACGGCTCAGGCAACATTATTTGCGAGCTCGCAGCGAAAAACCCTGGACTCTTGTAGGATTTGATCGATTTACTTATGAAGATCTGATAATTTTTGAACCCCTACTGGGAGAGACGGTTTTTATAGGTGAAAGGGAGAACAAGGCAAATATTGTTCGTTTGGAATTTTTTTTCAATCCAGATCATGAGGAGTATCTTTTCCAAAATAAAGAACTTTTGAAAGATTTAATCGAAAATTACTGTCTAGCGCCTCTTCGGAGGATATATGCTGAAGCCTATAGAAAGAGGAGTTGAAATTCAGAACATGAAAAACAAAAAGAAGTTTTTTGAATTATGAAAATTGGAATTCCTAGAGAAACTGATCCTTTCGAAACACGAACCCCAATTGTTCCAAAAGACATCAAAGTTCTAGTTGAACTAGGAGCTGAAGTGTCTTTCGAAAAGAGTTTGGGGCTTGCAGCGGGTTATTCAGATAAGGCTTACATGGATTTAGGTGCTAAGAAAATTAGCCGAGCAGAGCTTTTCTCCAACTCTACTTTATTGCTGTGTATAGGTCCGCCCAAGATAGTAGAAGTTTCGCTAATGCAGAGTGGAACAGTTTATGTGGGATTCCTCAATCCCTTTGATAATGTTGATTTGTTAAAGGTTCTGGCTGCACAGGAAGTATCGGCGTTGAGTATGGAGATGATTCCGAGAATTACCAGGGCTCAAAACCTGGATGCATTGAGTTCCCAGGCCAGTCTTGCGGGTTATGTTTCTGTCATTCAGGCAGCTTTCCATTTGAATCGGATTTTTCCTATGATGACGACTCCCGCTGGGACAATACCTCCAGCCCGCGTTTTTGTAATTGGTGTGGGTGTAGCAGGTTTGCAAGCAATTGCTACGGCAAAAAGGTTAGGGGCTCGGGTAGAAGCTTTCGACACTCGTCCTGAGGTTGAGGAGCAGGTTCGTTCGTTGGGGGCTAAATTCTTAAAAGTCGATCTAGGAAAAACAGAGTCCACAGATCAAGGATATGCGAAATCCTTGAATATAGAGCAGATGAGATTGCAGCAAATATTTATAGAGAAGGTTTGTCATTACTCAGATGTTGTTATCACCTCAGCCCAGATTTTTGGTCGTAAAGCTCCAATTATTATTAAGAAACATGTTCTGACGGGTATGAGATCTGGAAGTGTCATGGTGGATTTAGCCGTAGGAACTGGTGGAAATATTGAGGGAGTTGTGGCTGGAGAGATAATCGAAGAGCATGGGGTCAAGATCGTAGGATTGGAAAATCTCCCAGGGCTCGTACCAGCAGATTCTAGTAAGGTCTATTCTTCCAACATCGTTAACTTGGTATCTGTTTTCTGGGATGAAAAAGCTAACAATTTCTTTCTGAATCGTGAGGATGAGATTATTAAGGCCTGTCTTGTTACACATGGTGGACAAGTCTGCCTTGAGCAATTCAAGAGTAAGTTCTGAAGAGGTTTAGCATGGACAACGTTTTTCTCGCATTTATTATAATCCTTTCAGGGTTCCTAGGTTTTGAGCTTATCTCAAAAGTTCCTGCAACACTCCATACGCCACTAATGTCAGGATCCAACGCAATATCGGGTATTACAATAGTTGGTGCCTTGATGGCAGCGGGATCAGACGATAGTCAGACGAGTGTTGTTTTGGGTGCGATTGCAGTATTTTTTGCCACTGTTAACGTAGTTGGAGGTTATGTGGTGACAAACCGAATGTTGGTCATGTTCCGAAAACGAGATCAGGGAGTGAAGAAATGACGTTGTGGGTCAATGTCGTCTATATTTTATCCGCGCTGTTGTTCGGTTTGGGTTTAAAGATGCTTGGCTCACCTGAAACAGCACGCAGAGGTAATCTCATCTCGGCTGTGGGGATGTTATTGGCTGTTACTTCAACTTTGCTACACCACAACATTGTGGATTTTCAGTGGATTTTGATAGGTTTAGCTCTCGGAGTTTTTGTAGGCATTTTAGCAGCGCGATTTGTAGCAATGACGGCTATGCCAGAAATGGTCGCATTGTTTAATGGTTCCGGAGGAATAGCAAGTCTATTGGTGTCTTGGGCAGAGTTTCAGTCTCAGCAAGTAATACCCACATCACTTTTTGTTCCCATCCTTTTGGCTACTTTAATAGGTGGGGTAACCTTTACTGGAAGTGTAATGGCTTTTTTCAAACTCCTCGATTTGACCTCACTTGGCTGGCACTTTGGGAAAGCAAGGGTTTTTTTTGGCCAGCATTTTCTTAACGGTCTGGTGTTGACTGTAGGGTTTGGGTTGAGTGTTTGGATCGTGCTTCAACCGCGACCGAATCCAACTTTGTATATGGTTGTGATAGGAATTTCTTTTATTCTCGTAGTTTTACATGTCATTCCCATCGGTGGAGCTGATATGCCTGTTATTCTAGCTCTCCTAAACAGTTTCTCTGGTCTTGCTGCTTGTGCGGCCGGCTTTGCTATTCAGAATAACATCCTAATGGTAGCAGGAACACTCGTCGGAGCGAGTGGCATAATCCTAACAAGGATTATGTGCAAGTCGATGAATCGGTCAATCTTAAATGTTCTTTTTAGCTCTTTTGGGTCAAGAACAACCGTTGTACAGGAAGGTGTTACGGGAAAGGTTCAGCCGATCACAGCTGAAGATGTTTATTACCTATTAGAAGCCGCTGGATCAGTTCTTTTTGTTCCTGGATATGGCCTTGCCGTAGCTCAGGCCCAGCATGCGGTTAAAGAGCTCAGTGAATTACTTGAGGACAACGGGAGTGACATTTATCATGCTATTCATCCTGTTGCTGGAAGAATGCCAGGACACATGAATGTGCTTTTGGCCGAAGCAGATGTGCCTTACGACCGGTTGGTGGAAATGGATGATGTGAATCCCACCATGGAGACAGTGGATGTTGTTATGGTGATTGGGGCTAATGATGTTGTGAATCCTGCAGCGAGGGACGATGAAAAAAGTTCTATATACGGTATGCCTATTATCAATGTAGACCTGGCACGTACAGTTATTGTCATGAAGAGAAGCATGGCAGCTGGCTTTGCGGGGATCATGAATCCTCTTTTCTTCAATGAGAATACACGTATGTTTTTTGGGGATGCTAAAGGCAGTCTTCAATCGGTGATTGCTGAGTTTAAGCACTAATTTTCGGTCAGATCTCGATTTACTAATCTTGGATTTTAATTTTTTCTTGTTACTACATCCTTTTAAAAAAAAGTTTCTATCGCGTCTGTACGCTAAAAACTGACTATTAAGAATCTAAAGCTGAAATAGTCAGGTATTCCGTGATTTTATTTTGTGACTTTCAGTTGTGACATTTGGTTCTTTTTGCAAATAAAGTATCCTTGTGAATATGAAAAAGATGATTATGCAATTAAGGATGTCGTCAGCTTTTCTACTAACAATTTCCTTGCTTATGACAATGGTGTTTTCGAGCGAGGAATCCCTTCCGGAAAGACCTATCAATCTAGTAGTAACGGCTGAAAGAAAAGGTTCAATGGCTATTGCCCAATTGAAATGGAAGGATCAGTCCAACAACGAATTCGGTTTTGAGATTCTTCGGTCTACTAATGGGAATGATTTCTCTGTTGTGGGTTCTGTGGGGGCCAACACGGAGCAATATAGGGACGAGGTGGGTAGGTACATTAATGGTGCCTTTGTCTACAGGGTACGAGCCTTCAACATGAAGGGTAAAAGTGAAGAATCCAATTCTGCTTCTGTGTGGTTTTAGTAGTCTCTATTCCTGCAATAAATTTTTAATATTACTCATTTTGATAATTTTCATTCCTAACAGTTAGGAATTTGGGCTCGAGTATTCTGTGAGTTTATTAATTGCTTCCTCTGATTTACTCTTTTCACTCATATTCTGAAAAATAGAGGCAACATTTGTCTAGTTTTGTCATAGGAGATATTCACGGGTGCTACCAGACCTTCTTATCTCTGCTTGAAAAAATCGATTATCGTCTGGACGTTGATACTATTTGGATGGTAGGAGATCTTGTCAACCGAGGTCCAGATTCCTTGGGAATAGCTCGTTGGGCCACTAGCCGGATGAATGTAGATATGGTTTTAGGAAATCATGATCTATTTCTTCTGGCCTGTGCATGGGGAATCTTAGAACCGAAGGGGAACGACAAGCTAGATGCGTTCTTAACTGCTAAAGATTGTTCTCAACTTATAGATTGGCTAAGACAAAGGCCTCTAATGGGCAAATGTAAAGATCATATTATCGTTCATGGCGGACTTTTGCCTCATTGGACACTAGAGACCGCATGGAATTTAGCACAGGAAGTAGAAAAATACTTGCGTGGCCCAAGAGCGTTTGAGTTTATCAAAGGGATTTTCAATGATCGTCTGCAAAAAGTTTCACAGGTGTCTAGTGATCTAGAGCGAGCTACAAATACTGTTCAGGTTTTCACCAGATTAAGAACCTGTTCGCCAAATGGGGTGCCTTACTTTGGTTTTACAGGACCACCTGATCTAGCTCCAAGTCCTTGCCGCCCTTGGTATGAGTTTCGAAAAAATAATCAAGAAAAGATTGTTTTTGGACACTGGGCTGCTCTAGGTCACCGTTGTTTTCAAAATTATGAAAGTTTGGATTCAGGGTGTGGTTGGGGAAAGGAACTTACAGCTCTCAGGTTAGATGACGGGATGATTTTTCAGGTGAAAAATCTAGATTTTGATTAGGGTGTTTATGCTCCGATGACAATGAATCTTTTGGTTTTAGAACCTGTGTTAGGTGTTTAGAGATGATGGGCTCAATTTCACGAATGTAAACTACTCTTCCCAGAATTTCAGACATCGAAGTAACAGGGCAGTCGGGCATCCCACAAGGATCAATCATTTTGAAATAATGCATTTCAGGTGCGACGTTCAGTGCGAATCCGTGCATCGTTATCCACTTTCGTACGCCAACCCCGATAGATGCCAGCTTTCCTTTATCGGTCCAAAGTCCAGTAAAACCCTTTCGGCGGTATCCACTCAATCCAAATTCTGAAACTGTACGAATAAGACACTCCTCGAGGTTTCGCAGGTAGGAGTAAATATCAAGAGAGCGTCTTCGAAGGTCAAGAATTGGATATCCGACGAGTTGTCCAGGGCCGTGATAGGTAATATCACCCCCACGAGAAACATGGAAAGTTGGGACCTTTAAATGAGAATAATGAGGTTTTGATTGCTTTCCCTTTACCAGCCTGCGTCCAACTGTGAAAACATGAGGGTGTTCGAGGAGAAAAAGTTTTTCTGGGCCGAGATTATTTCTAACAGATTCGTGAGTTTTTTCCTGCAAACTTAGTGCTACATCGTAAGCAATAACGCCTAGATTTTCTATTTCCATGTTTTAATTTACCCTGTTTTTGACAGGGTCTCTGAACTTTTTTAGTGATATTTGATTTGCTATGTTTACAAAGTTTAAGGGTTCAACCCTCAGAGGACAAGTGAGACTAAGATTGTAGTGTGAAACTAAATTTTTTTTATGAAATTGTTGTTATTAGGTTTTTTCAATGCCAAAGCTAAGATCGTTTTCAAGCCAGTAAGCTGACTTAGCTGCTAAAATCAAAAAGTTTTGTCACAAAAAAAAATTAATCGAGTTATTTACCAGGAAGTTATTCCGCCAATTTTATTGGCTTTTGTGGTTCTGACTTTCATAGTGTTCAGTCGTGAATTCGGACGTTTTACCGAGCTTTTGATCAAGAAGAATGCTGATAGCACCACTATCTTAAAGGTTCTTCTTTGCCTCCTGCCTAGTATTTTAGTGTTCACTGTCCCAATTGCATTCCTAGTGGGGACACTGATTGGATTCAGTCGACTTTCTTCCGAAAGTGAGATTGTAGCATTGAGATCAGGAGGAGTAAGCCTTGCCCAAATACTTAATCCTATCCTTAAGATTGGGGTTGGCATCTCTTTACTTACGGTGATTCTAACGCTATTTTTATTCCCATTAGGGAATTGGAATCTCAAGTTACTCCGAGAAGATATTGGGGTACGTCCAGTTCGTTCACAAATAAAGCCACGTGTATTCAACGAAGATTTTCCGGGCATTCTTCTTTACGTTCATGATGTCGAGGTGGAAACTGATGTTTGGAAGGGAGTTCTCCTTTCTCATACACCAGAAGAAGGAAGGCGTCAGATAGTTTTAAGCCGAACAGGACAGGTTGTTCTTAGCCCCGATGGCCAGAAGATACAGGTGTTTTTTAATGATGGAACCAACTATGACTTCAATGAGAACCACCTTGGCCAGTATAGCATTAGCCATTTTGAGTCTCTTGGGATTGCTGTGGATCTTCCTGAAGCAAAGCCGATTACAAGCAGACCTAAAAAACCAATCGAGAAATCGCTACCAGAATTACTTGGAAATAATATTCAGTCTTCCAGCAATGTAAAGTTTCAAAGCAGTGTTGAATTGCATAGAAGAATTGCACTGTCCTTTGCTCCACTTGTCTTTTCGATTCTAGGAGTTACCTTAGGAATCAGGGCGCACCGGGGAGGACGTGGTTACGGGGCAGTACTCAGTTTGGTAGTGGCCTTTACCTTCTATGTTTTGTTTGCAACTGGGTCAAGAATGGCCAGTCAGGGATCAATTAACTGGATTGTTGGGGTTTGGGGAGCAAATGTTTTGCTGGGTGTGATCGCTTTGTTTACGCTTAGGTTCGCTTCATTGACTTCTGGAGACGGATCATTTTTCTGGAGGAGCCGTTGGATTGGAAAAGTTTTTCTGTTTCTGCGCAATGGTTTTTTCAGAGTAGCCAGAAATTTTCAGTTAAATAAGAAGAAAATAGAATTTAGACGCCGGTCTAGTTTTCGAATTGGACCTACTAGGGTCATTGATTTCTATTTGATCAAAACTTTTCTAATTTATTTTTTTCCAGCTCTTTTCACCTGTCTAGCACTATTTTATCTTTTCACCTTTTTTGAGTTAATTGATGATCTAGTAAAAAATGGACAGACTTATTCAATTCTGGTTGAGTATTTTCTTTATCTACTTCCTCATGGCTTGATGTTTCTGATTCCAATATCCATGTTAATAGCAACACTCATAACATTTGGACTACTAGAAAATACAGCCCAATTCATCGCCTTTAAAGCTAGTGGGATCAGTCTCTATCGGTTGGTATTTCCTGTAGTTATGGTTGCTTTATTATTTAGTATTGGTTCTTTTTTGATCCAGGAATATGTCCTTCCTTATGCCAATCAAAAGCAAGACAATCTTAGGGATATTATTCAAGGACGTCCTATTCAGACCTATTATCATCCTGGTAGCAACTGGATTTTTGGAGAGGGTAATAATCGACTTTATAACTACAATTATTTTGATTCCGATCGAAATCTCTTTGCAGGGCTTTCAATCTATGAAATTGATGTTTCTAGCAATAGATTGAACCGACACATTTATGCACATAGGTGTCAGTGGGACAATCTAAGGAAGACATGGAAGTTTTCTAAGGGTTGGATTCGTGACCTCACTAAGGAAAACAAGAATTTTTCATTTCTTGAAGAGGGCGATTTTATTTTGGATGAAAAACCAGATTATTTTGTGAGAGAGGTCAAGGAGTCTTCGAAGATGACCTACCTCGAGCTCAATATGTATTTAAATACCTTGCAAGAAGCTGGTTTGGAAGTAGATCATTTACGAACGGATCTCCACACTAAAATTGCTTTTCCATTTGTGAGCCTGGTGATGACTGTTTTAGGGGTTCCCTTTGCTTTGTCTGTCGGTAAGAAAGGGGCCCTCTATGGAGTTGCAGTCGGGGTTTTTCTAGGTATCCTTTACTGGGGGGCATTCGGTATTTTTGGTGTTCTTGGTACAAATGGTTTCTTAGCGCCTCTTCTCGCTGCCTGGGGGCCCAACCTAGTGTTTTCCTTCAGCAGTCTTGCTCTGTTACTCAATGTTCGTACCTAAACAAAATATGGCAAGAAACCTGAAATACTCTAATACCTGTTTACCTTTAATCAATCCAAATCTTGACATGAGTATTTTTAGTTTTGATTTGAACTAGATCTAACTCACCGGCGGAATTTAATTCAGACAAAGCCCCATTCAAATTCAATTTGGGACCTGTGCCTGAGAGGGCTATATCTAAAACCGGTATTGGGATTTTCACATGAATTTTGTTTTTGAATTCCGGATTGGTTTCCACTATTAGGTAACCATCACTAAGTAGAAAACGTATATTTTCTTGCTCAGGATTAATATTAGAAATCTGGTACTGTCCATTTTGTTTGAGAGTATTCCATATATCTCTAAGTTGGTTTACTGCAATTTCTTTTTCACCTATTTCTAGATATTTTTTGTAGATTACATCCATTTTGTTATCAAACAGTGAAATCAGAGTAGAAAGTAGTGCAACAGGGCAATCAATATTGAAATCTTCTTGACCTTTTTCTACTATTCGAACGTGGAATATGCTTCCTTTGGCTGCTGTTGCACAGATTGAAAGGAAGAGAAAAAACGAACAGATAATTTTTTTGTTTTGGATGAAAATCATAAGTCAGATCACTTTCTATGGTGACTTTAACGCCTGTATACACAAAAAATTAAAATAATTTCTAACATATCTTTTGGGGTAGTTATCTACCGAAAATATTGAATTTGAGGTGTCGAGCATAGCAAGATGTTATTAGAATTGGGAAATCAAAACCAAAGGCAAAGCCAGAACCATCCTCTGTGCTAACATGAACGTATGCTTCAGGTTGCTCGAGACCTTCAAATTGCAGGCCGACTTCTTGTCAAACGAGGATTGCCCGTTAATCTTATTTTTTTTGTAACTTCTAAATGCAATCTTTTGTGCAAACATTGTTTCTATTGGGAGGAGCTCAACCTTCCCAAGCAAGAATTGTCATTTGATGAAATTGAGAAGATTGCGAAGAGTCTTCCTAATCTTCTGTCTGTTTCTCTAACTGGAGGGGAACCTTATCTGCGACCCGATTTACCTCAAATTGCGGCTGCTTTTGAGAAATACTCACATGTTAGGAACATACAAATCCCTTCTAACGGTCTTTTGGTTGATAAGACCATTAAACAAGCAAAATCTCTTCTTAAACAGGTTAGAAATGCACGAGTGTGCACAGGGGTTTGACTTGACGGTCCGAGGGATATTCACGATGCTATACGACAGAATGGGAGAAGTTTTGAACAAGCTATCCTCTGTTTCAAGGAATTGAAAAAGCTCAAAAAACAGCATCCTAACCTTTCAGTTGGGGTTGCACTTACCGTTAGTTCTGCAAATCAGTCAATGCTGCACGAGTTTTATCGTTATGTTGAGAAGAAATTGCAGCCTGATGCTATTACTATCACATTGACCCGAGGTGATCCGATCGACCCGGATTTAAAGAAAGTAGATCTTCTAAAATATAAAAAATTTGCCAAAGAGGTAATTCAATATCGAAAAGCGAACCTTTTGAGTTCCAGTTGGAGGGATCGGTTGGTTGTAGCAAAAGAGGAAGAGACCTATAGACTAATAGAGCAGGCTGCAGGCGAAACCAGTCGGATAGCACCTTGTTATGGAGGTGAGCTGATCGGAATTCTAAATGAGACTGGAGAGGTTTTTGTTTGCGAAACCCTTAAGAAAAGTATGGGAAATGTTCGTGATTTCAATTGTGATTTTTCTGAACTTTGGAGAGCTAGGCAAGCTCAAGAAGCCCGAAACTATCAGAAGCAACTTCGCTGCCAGTGTACCTATGAATGTGCCATGAGTGTTAATACTCTTTTTAATCCCCTTAAATCGGCAAGAATTTTTTGGAACTCTTTTTAGTACGGAGGAAGGGTTCTCGAAGTTTCTTTCACTCTTGAGTCTTTTATTCTTTATTTATAGTCTTTTACTAATCCAAAACCTTAGATGCTCTTAGCCACTTTTTGAGATAGGACATTAGTGTAAGGTACTCGGAAATTAGCATCTCAAGGAATAGGAAAGCGGCGGACTTCAAAGCAAAAACTTTCCCATTACTCCGTTTGCATAGCTTTAGAAAGGGTAAGTTAACAAGGGCGAAACAGATTAAAAGAGAAAGGCACAAGAAAAGCGCAACAGGTTGCCTTATGGAAAGGACTCCCATTACGAGTGTAGGTCCGGGGATTCCAAGCGAGAGAATCCTACTCCATCGGTGTGCTCGCAAGGCAAATTTTTTTTCGCCTGGGCTGAGCTTTAACCTGGATAGACTGTAAATCCTGCGTGAATTTTCTCTTAGAATTTGGGGAAGGTTGTATTTTTTTAAATGGATTCCGTTAATTCTCAGATCAATTGCGAAACGATAGCCTTGACTTCCTAGAGTTACTCCAAGTTGGAAGTCTTCTCCAGTGATTAGATTAGTGTTGAAACCATCACAGGTTAATAAGAGTTTCCGCTCAATACAGAAAATGGGTGTATGTATGTATGGGCTCAGCAGATTAGTATTCATGTAAATTTGTCGGGTGTATAAATTTTTGTAGTTAGAAAGAAAATTGGAATGGGGTATGGTTTCACTGTAAAGGCCTAATACTCCCTTTATTTCGGGCCTGTGAGAATATAGATCCAGTGATTCCCGTATCCATTCAATGGCTTTGGTAGGTAGTAAAACATCAGAATCAAGGAACAAAATATAGGGATTCAATGCCTTTTTCATCCCAGTATTTCGTGCACCTGCTGGGCCAGTCTGAAACTTGTGGAAAAGATAAATTGGTTTTGGACTTCCCTTCCATTTTTCAATAACTTTACTGGTACTGTCTGAAGAGGCATCGTCTACGATTATTGTTTCAACTGACTTCATATGGTTTTCACACAAAGCGTTCAAACATTGTTCAAGATTGGATTGAGAGTTTCGGGTGGGAATTACAACGCTGAGGGGATAGGTTTTTGCTAATTGGTTTTTGGTTAAAGGTCTGGCCGTGCGGCGGCGATTTGAGTTTGACAAAATTTTTCTATCCAAAGTTGATTTTTATATCCTCAGAGGGTCCTTCTATTATTCTCCACATCACAACAAAATAACTAGGAAAGGTTATTTTAAAAAAATCAAAAAAATAGTGAATTTAGTTGAACAATTAACTGGTTATAGGATTAATAAAAGTTAAACAAATGTCTGATCCTATCAAACGATCCCAATTTCACAGTGACATAAACTATTTTCTTGAGTCTTAGAAATGGAGCTGCATTCACCAATCTATCTTTTGTTCTTGGTTGCTTGTGTTGCAATCATGACGGTAGTGAAAAACCGAAGTGGACGGATGTTGCTTTTTCTGGGATTAAGTTACGGAGCCTATCTTAGTTGGAGTGTGACACTACTCCTGCTTCTTGTGATTGTTTCTTTGATCAATTTTCTGATGTTCCGATTGTTGGGACGGTTCCATCAAACTTGGCTTATTTGGCTTGGAGTTTTGGTGAATCTTTTGATTTTGTTGTCGGTACGTAGTCTAGGAACATATATGGAACTAGTAGTCATATCGGGTGTTCTGGTACCTATTGGAATCTCTTTCTATACCCTTCAGGGTATGGGATGCTTGATCGATCGATATAGAGGATATGGGGCCAATCCTTCACTACTAGAGTTTTTGGTTTTTATGGCGCTCTGGCCAGTTGTTCTAGCTGGCCCCATCTGTCGACTGTCCGAAATGCTTCCGCAGTTTAGACAGGAGTACATCCAGAAGATAAATTGGGACGGTGTCAGGAGAATCATACTTGGGCTATTTATGAAGGTAGTTTTGGCAGATTTATTGGCACAGGGACCCTTTGGTCGGGGAGTTAATAGTGGTTTTGATGAGATACAGTTTTGGAGTTCCACAGATGTAATTATTCTAGCCTTTGGATATGGATTTCAGTTGTATTTTGATTTTGCTGGATACAGTCACATAGCAATAGGGTCAGCTTTGCTAGTTGGAATCCAATTACGAGAGAATTTTCGTACTCCTTTTGAGTCAAGTTCTCCTAGTGAATTCTGGAGCCGCTGGCATATGTCACTCTCCTCCTGGATTCGAGACTATGTGTTTTTCCCGTTGGCTACTACTTGGAGGGGTTTAGGAAGACACTCATTGATCGTTCTTGGGACAATGTGTGTTTTTGGAGTATGGCATGGAATGGCCACTACTTTTTTAATCTGGGGCTTCTATCATGGTTTTTTACTGATCATTCAGAGATTTACGGAGAGGTACAGTTTATTGTTTTTTAATGTGCCTTCTATTGTTCGCTGGGCTGTGACATTTATTTTTATAAACTTGGGCTGGATTTTCTTTCGATGTGACAGTTTGAAACAGGCATTGCAAATGTACAAGTCTCTATTTTCAATATGGAACCCGTCTAGTTTGGAGCCTAGCTTCCAAACGATTGTTCTCTTTATGATTTCTGCCAACATGTTTCTATTTTTATTAAGAGCAAGGGTTCAAAAGTGGAAAAAAAGAAGCGAGAGTCAGCCATTTTATCAACTGCTTTTACCTGCTGGTTTGGCTGCAGTGTTACTGTTAACGCTCGCCTGGGGAAAAAGTGAGTCTCCATTTGTTTACGTTCAATTCTAAAATGTCAGCAAATAATATGGGCCGAAATATTAAAGAAGGGGAAATTCAACTTCCAGAGGAAGATTCTTTGTTACAAGACTGCACGGCATCTTGGGTTTCTAATACAACCTGCTTGACTGTTTTAAATCCAGATTGTGATTCAGAATGCATAGAACTTAGCTATGGGGAATTTGAGAGCCTTTCACGAAAAGCTGCTGGCTGGATAGAGGAGAAAGGTGTTAGGGATGGTGATACCGTTATTCTCCTTATTCGAAATCCTGCACTGTTAATGGTGGTTTTTTGGGGAGCAGTGTTGAGAGGGGCAATCCCGACAATTTTGGCCTATCCAAATTTCAAATTGGATAGGCCAAAATATGCTTTTGGATTGGCGGGAATTGTCCACAACACTAAGGTCCAATTAATTATCTCTGATTCAAATTTTGTTTCTGGTTTCAAAGAATTAATTCCACTTTCTTTTCGCTCTTTACTTTTAGGCATCACTTATCAAGATCTCGAGAACGCAGTTCCTTTTGATTCTGACCTTTTAACCAATCCAGACAACCCAGTCCTTTTGCAGCACTCAGCTGGAACTACTGGCCTTCAAAAAGGAGTTGTTTTGAGCCACCGACAAGTTCTACGGCAGCTTAGAAAATTAGCCCGCCATCTTGAGCTGGACCGGAAAGACCTGATCGCTAGTTGGCTGCCTCTGTATCACGATATGGGCTTGATAGCATGTTTTCTTTTACCTCTTTCAGCGGGTCTTCATATCGTTATTCAGTCTCCTGATGACTGGGTTCTCCAACCGTTGTCTTTTCTTGAAATTATCACGCGATATCGTGCTACTAGGTGTTGGCTTCCCAATTTTGCCTTCTCTTTTCTACAAAAGAGAGTAAGGCACTCTCACTGCGATGATTTAGACCTTTCTTCTTTGCAGTCAATAATAAACTGCTCGGAGCCCATTACTAATAGTGCAATGGATTTGTTCTATGAAACCTTTAAAGCATATGGGCTTTCGGGTTCTGCAATGCAAACTAGTTATGCTATGGCAGAGAATGTATTTGCAGTGACACATTCTATTCGGGGTAACTCACCCACGAAAATTACCGTGAATGCAGATCATTTGAGTCCGGGTAACAAGATTAGAGAAACTATAAATATAGGTAGACGTTCATTGACTTTGGTTTCATCTGGGATTTGTCTCGAAAATACTGAGATAGGTATTCGTTTTCAAAACCGGTGGCTTTCCGAGGGAGGCATAGGAGAAATCTGGGTACGGAGCGATTGTCTTTTCATAGATTATTTGCCGAAAATTGATTCAACACAAGGTTTGAAAAATGGCTGGTTTGAAACTGGAGATTTTGGGTTTGTTTTCAATGGAGAGCTTTATGTTTTGGGGCGTCTTGATGATGTTATGGTTATCGGTGGTCGAAACATGCATCCCAAAGATGTTGAGGAAATCGTATCTCAACATCCCTCAATCCGAGATGGGAGAATCATAGCTTTTGGAATTTCAAGTTTGGAAAGTGGAACGCAGGACCTAATAGTTATTGCAGAATTAAACAAAAATAGAGAGTTGCTTGAACCTGAAATAATTGAAAGAGAGTTGCGCAAAACCATAGTGTCCAGTCTAGGAATCGCTCCATGCATTGTTCGTGTGGTGGGATCGGGTTGGATTGTGAAGAGTAGTGCAGGGAAGCCAGCTAGGAAGGCAACAAGAGACAGATTTCTCGATTCTAATCCTGATCTTAAAAAAGCACATGGATGGACAGTTAGATCGTGAAAAAATTGGAAAGAGACATCATCCAAAAACTTCGGGAGAAAAAACTCCTCCAATCTGATGTTTCCATTGATTTTCGTACTTCACTTGTTTCTTCCGGATTGATAGATTCTTTTGGACTGGTAGAAATGTTAGAAATTGTTGAAATCGTTACAGGGCGTAGAATTCCATCTGGACGAATTAGTCCTCAGGATCTAGATACAGTTGAATCTATGATTAAGGTTGCCCACCGGTGGGGAAAGGTGGTCTGAAAAATGGTTCTAAGTTCGCGTAGAAGGAGGATTTTCTCCTGGGCTTTCTACGATTGGGCCAATTCTGCCTTTGCCACCACGGTTATGGCTGGATTTTTCCCAGTATTTTTTTCTAATTATTGGAGTCAGCAGCACACTTCTGCTGAAAGTAATTTTCAGTTGGGAGTTGTCAAGTCAATAGCTAGCTTAGGTGTGGTTTTGTTGGCCCCGATACTTGGGGTAATTGCTGATCAGACAAGTAGCCGAAAGAGATTCTTGCTGTTTTTTGTTTTATTAGGGGCTCTTTCTACAGTAAATCTATTTTGGGTGGCGGCTGGTGGTTGGAAACTAGCGTCACTATTTTACATTCTTGCAGCTATTGGGTTTTCCAGTTCCAACTTATTTTATGATTCTCTTCTGGTTGAAGTAGCTTCCCCAAAGGAGAGAAATTGGGTTTCGGCTCTAGGCTTTTCTGTTGGATATTTAGGTGGAGGTTTTCTTTTTGCGTTCAACATTGCAATGGTCACTTATCCTTTCTTTTTTGGATTTGAAGGAGTTGAACAGGCAACTCATTTCGCTTTTCTTACAGTGGGACTTTGGTGGCTTGTTTTTACTCTACCCCTTGCATTCTGGGTTAAAGAACCTAATTTTTCGGAGAGGGTCTTTTCTCGATTACGATTGGTTGAAGAGGCAATTAAGGGTCTTCGTTTAACCTTTAGCGAAACCCAAAAATATAAACCAGTACTCACCTTCCTTATAGGATATTGGTTCTACATCGATGGTGTTGGCACTATTGTGAGAATGGCTTCAGCCTATGGACTTTCCATCGGTTTGAGTCAAATCCACATTGTCCAAGCCCTTCTTTTGACACAAATTGTCGGTGTTCCTGCGTCCCTTTTCTTCGGTAAGATCGGACAGTTAATTGGGGTCCGTCCAGGCATATTAATCTGTATTGCTGTCTATGTATTAACAACAATTAGGGCTGCATTTATTACTAGTAGAGGTGGTTTTTTAGTATTAGCTGCTTCTATCGGGTTGGTGCAAGGAGGGATCCAAGCCCTAAGTCGTTCTTATTATGTTCATCTTATTCCAGAGAAGAAAGCAGCTGAATTTTTTGGGTTTTACAACATGGTAGGGAAATTTGCAGCTGTGCTTGGGCCACTATTGATGGGTTCACTGGGACTTTGGACTAATAGCCCTAGATTTTCCATTTTGGCAGTAACCCTACTGTTTCTTATAGGGGCTGTTTTCTTAATGTTAGTTGATGAAGGAAAGAATGGAAGAAATGTTATTTCAGTTCAGGAAATTTAAATCATAGACGGTTTTATTCTGGGAGGGTAATGATAACGTCTCCGGGGCGAGCATAGTCTAGTTTTTCACGTAGTACTCGCTCTAATTTTTTAGGATCTTTTTTAAGTTTCTCTAATTCCCAGGCACTTTGTGTATTCATTTTGTGCAGTTCCTGGTTTTCGATTTCCAGCTTTTCTAGTTCGTCACGAACTCGGTTAAGCTGGACAAAACCACCGAGACCAAATATCAGGAGGTAAGCAGAAGAAAAAAGACAGCAACAAAAAAGAATAAGAAGGATTTCACGACGTGCTTTACGGCTCAAATTCATAAAAATACCTAGTATTACTTCACACAGCGATATTTTAGATTGGGCTGTATTTGATTCAGACCAAACGAATTTAGAATGCTACCTTTGAAATTATCACTATGAATTAATAGGGAGATTATTATGATACGTCTTGTGTTGTCGACCATTAATGATCTGGAAGATGCCAACCTGGTGGCTAGGCATCTTGTAAGTGAAAAACTGGCTGCCTGTGTAAATATCCTTCCTAAGATGACTTCAGTCTATCACTGGAAGGGGACTCTGGAAGAAACCTTAGAACATCTCATCATAATAAAAACCAGCGAAGATCGTGTGGAGACCTTGATGAATCGTTTAAAAGAGTTACATCCATACGATCTTCCTGAAATACTTGCGGTGCCTGTCGAGAGCGGATTGCCCAGTTATTTGAAATGGGTGTTCCAGGAAACACGGAATTAGTTTCCATTTTTTTAAATTGGAATTTTGATAGGACAGTTGTCTTTTATAGAAAATTTCTCAGTTCAATAAGATACACAGCGAAACCCCACATCTTCAAATCGCTGATTTTTTTTTGCTTGGCGTAAACGAACTCCAATCAGTGTGTATTGGCTATTTCCTAAAAAGGAGCCTCCACGTATGACAGATTGGGTGGTCAGTCCAGGTTTTTTTGATTTAGTGTGCTCGGCAGCATTGCCCCCGAGATCAAACACTTTAAAAGGGGATATGTCCCCTGGTCGATCACCAACTGGCTCAAGTTGTTTGGAAGAATAGTTGGCCCTTGAGGGCGAGGGTTCTTCGTTTCCCCAAGGAAATCCTCGCACATCGGAGGGTCCGCGGGCTGTCTTCTCCCACTGCGTTTCTGTCGGAAGGTCACCATTTATCCAATGGCAATAAGCTAAAGCATCGGATTGTGATACCCAGACGACAGGAAAATCAGCTGACCATTCTGGGTAACTTCCATTTTTCCAGTGTTTAAGATAGTTTTTTCGGCTAGAAGGGATATAAGAGCTAGAGTCAATAAAAGTCTTGTATTCACGATTAGTTATCTCGAAAACACTAATGTAAAAAGGCAACTCAAAAATTTCCTTAGGAGGAATCGTAAAGTCTTTTCTCAATTTATTAACCATGCCAGGAAAGTTAAATTTGATCTGACTCAAATAGTACTGAAACTGATGCTCAGTAACACCAAAAAGGAAAGGACCTTCTGGAATATAGGTCATGTTGGAATTGATCTTTGTATCGGGATGGGATCTTGGAAGAAAATTAGTTTTAGTTGTCTTTAATGTCTCACTGGTTTTCTCCTCTATTAGGCATGTAGAGAGCGTGAGTGAGAGGAGGATAGGAAGGGCCTGAATTTTAAAAGGATTCATTTCTTCATCCTTGTTTTTATTACAACAAGAAATTGGAACGTATCTCTTTTTTTTGCTCGTTTCTCATTAACGGTTTAAATAAAATCTATTTTAATTTTAGAGAAAACTTTCATAGTCTATTCTAGTTCTTGTTGAGACAAGAGTCAGTAAAACTCAAAGGTTTCTTAACTAACTTTTAACTTTTTGAAAATTCTTAATCTGGAGAAATTAAGGTTTTTTCTTAGGTTTTTCGGTCTTCATCCTTCTCTTTTGTCGAATTCCCACCGTCACGAACCGAACTCTTGAAGTTTCGGATGCCTTCTCCAAGTCCTTTACCCAACTGAGGTAGTCGGCTGGCACCAAAAATGACGATAACAATTAGAAGAATGACGCCCAACTCGGGTAGTCCCAGTCCAATCAGAAGCAAATTCATATGAAATTCCTATATACAATGTTAACCGTCTGCTTTTCAGACTGTCAAACTTTCAACCTTGTCATTGCAATAAATATATATTTTAAAAGTTTTTAAACAAGGGCAAGGAATTCCAGAATTAAAAGTCTAAGTAAGAAATTAAAGTAGGACTATTATTACCATTTATAGAACAATTCTATGATCAGAAACACGCCGGGTGACTTTATTTTTGTCTAGGTATTCTAAAAATGGAATAGCCAATTTTCGGGTGATGAGGAAAAGATTTTTAAAATCAGAAACCGAAAAGGAGTTACCTGAAGGATAGGTTTTAATTAAAAGTTTTGTCCATTGTTCAATTTTATTAGTGCCCATAAAGAGATTCTCTGAAATTCGAGAAATATCTCCACGTTGGATAAGAAAGAAAAAAACATCGTTCAAATCGTCAACATTTTTTTGTAGGATGCCAGCTAATTCTTCTATTTTGAGTGCTTTGTGATGGTGTGTGTCTAGTATCTTTAAAATTTGTTTTCTAAGTTTTTCTTGGGAGGGCGTTAGTAAAATATTGTGTTTAAAGTCTGCAACAGTATGTGCGGATGATCGAATACGGTGGGTTTCCTGAAGATCTTGAAGGATGGCATTAAAATAGTTATTGGAAGCCCAACTCATAAGTTGCTCTTTGAGCTCTTCTTTGGGAATCCCTTTGGAAAGGGGATGTTTACTGTGAAATGTTCTTGTTTTGTCAATGATTTGGTTTTGAAGCTCAGAAAATGCATCTATGGACACGAAAAGATCGGCAGCTTCACAGAAAATAAGGTCCTGACTTCCTTGAAGAATCTTGTATAGGACTTTCTTGGTGAGTCCTGTACGCGACTGTAATTCTCTGAGGGATATTCCTCTAAAGTTTTCTTCTTTAACATAATATAGGATCGAATTCATAAGACGATCTCTGTGACCATCAATCCAGTTTTTCTGTAGTTTTTGGAGCTCAGAACATTCCTTTGTGAGTTTTGATGTCTTACGTTTACGTGCCCGACTGTTTAGAATTATTCCTCCTCCAATGGTCATTAGCGGAGAATATCGTCTAATGATAAATCGGTCACCAGCACAGGCCGTTATTGGTTCTTCTAGTCTAATTTGGGTGAGACCTGTTTCTCCCGGAGATATCCGACGAGATCCTATGGGGTAGATTCTTCCTATGATTTCATTGCTTCCGTGATGAACTCGGACGGGTGTACGGGTCTGGAGTGCAGCTGGGGCTGAAGAGATAAGTTCCATGCTTACATCAAGAATATAGGAAGGACGGAAGACTTTTGGAGGGCCGAGGACCAACCCCCTTCGGAGCTGAGTCTTTTCAATCCCCGTAAGATTGAGAGCCGTTCGTTGACCTACTGTGGCTTCATTAGCTTCTTTTCCATAAATCTGTAGATTACGGATACGGCTTTCTAACTTGTAAGGATAAGCCTGTATTTTTTCCTTTTTGCGTACTATACCATTGCAGGTTGTTCCAGTGACTATGGTTCCAAATCCTGTGAGCGAAAATACTCGATCAATTGGGAGACGAAAAACATGTTTAAAAACTGAATCGGGAGTAGGAATATTGGAAATTAGCTTCTTTTGAAGTATCGATCTAAGGTTCTTAATCCCCCGGCCTGTGTGGCTATCAATAGCTACTATGGGAGCGTTTTCCATAAACGTTCCCTTAACAAATTCCTGTATTTCCTGCGTAACCAAGTTGATTAGTTCGGAATCGACAAGATCTCTCTTTGTAAGGACTACAATCCCGTTCTCAATGCCAAGAAGACGGCAAATCTCAAAGTGTTCACGAGTTTGGGGCATAATTGATTCATCTGCTGCTACTACAAGCAGAAGAAATTGGATGCCAGCAATTCCTGCCAGCATATTTTTCACAAATCTTTCGTGGCCGGGGACATCAACAAAACCGATTTGGAAAGGTCCAATTGTCGTATTTGCAAACCCAAGATCTATTGTAATTCCTCGCTTTTGTTCTTCTTTTAGACGATCTGTATTTGTTCCAGTTAAAGCCTGGACGAGACGTGTCTTACCATGATCAATGTGCCCAGCTGTTCCAACAGTTATATATCGTAGGGGACTTTTTTCTTTATTCAAATTCATATGAGTATAACCGCATGGGGTATAGGTGTAAGTTCATTTCTTTAACTTTGACACTCTTTTCAAAGGATGAATCGAATGACCTGACTTTATATATTTGAAACTCTTTTTGAAGAAAATAGTCAAGTTTAAAGGAATTTCACATTAAAGTCAGAATTGTAGAAATTCAATTGTTTTTGAGGTCGTAACGAGTTCACGAGGAAGAGTTTATCTAAGAGGATTTTCCGTTCTTAACAGAAACCTGTTAAACTTGCCGATCAATTTTCTTGGAGAAAAGTGTTGCTTCGAATTCGATTGAGTCGCCGTGGGGCTAAGAAAGACCCTCACTATCGTGTTTTTGTCACAGATCAAAGGAGTCCGCGTGATGGGCGTTTTGTGGAGATTGTTGGATATTATAATCCAGCCATAAGACCCGTTCGGCTTCATTTAGATCTAGAAAGAATTGATTATTGGGTTGGACAGGGTGCAAGGCCATCTAGGACGGTCGAAAGATTAATAAGTCGTGTCAAACAAAAACCCGAGTCTAAACCTGAAGTGCAGGAATCTTGAATTGTAGAGTTTTTGCCGAGATTATTAAACAAGAAATAGGAAACCATTGAACTGGGTAAGCCTGCAACCGGTTGACTTGTTGGAGGTGTCCTAATGAAAGAACTAATCGAAGTAATTGCTCGGGCCTTGGTCGAAAACCCTGCCGCTGTTGATGTTTCTCAAGTTGTAAAAGGTCAAACAACAGTTTTAGAATTGCGTGTTGACCAGTCTGATTTGGGAAAAGTAATAGGTAAAGGTGGACGAACCGCTCGTGCGATTAGGACATTACTTGATGTTACGGGAATGAAATTGCGAAAACGTTTTATACTGGATATCCTTGACTAGTTGGATGATTTCATAACCATTGCAAAAATCGTGAAGGTTCGAGGTATCAAAGGGGAGGTCTCTGCTGAAGTTCTGACCGACTTTCCTGATCGATTTAGTAGGGTTGGTAGGCTCCGTCTTTGGCGAGTCGACCAGACTCTATCGACACAGCTCGAAGAATTCCGATTTCACGGTACACGGCTTATTCTTAAGTTTCAAGGGTTTGACAATCCTGAGGCAGTCCGTCCCCTACTAGGGAGTGAAATTCAAATACCCACAAACGAGGCTGTGGATCTCCCTGACGGTTTTTATTTTCATTTTCAATTGATTGGTTGTCGAGTTTTCGAAAAGATAAAGTTGCTTGGCCAGGTTGTAGATGTAATGGAAACGGCTGAAGTTGCGAATCTGGAAGTAAGAACCTCACAGGATACGGTTTTTATGATTCCCTTAGTGAAGCGTTTTGTTACGAAAGTGGATATTGAGGGAAGGATATTGAAAGTTGTTTTACCTGATGGGCTTTTTGAACTTGCAGAACCTTTGCCAAATAGTAAGGATTTTGGGTAACTCTGTTGGTGTGTTGATTTATGTTGATAGAAATTCTTACGATTTTCCCAGGTCTTTTTAACTTTTCTTTTGAGGAAGGAATTATTAATCGGGCAATTAAAAAAGGTGTTATTGATATTAAAATTTCTGATTTAAGGAATTTTACTACTGATAGACACAGGAGAGTTGATGATCGTCCTTTTGGGGGAGGGGAGGGAATGGTGTTAAAACCTGAACCCATTTTTAGAGCTGTCGAAGCCTCTCGGAAAGAATATGGACATCGGCCACACGTGGTACTTCTTTCACCTAAGGGGAAACAATTAGATCAGTCTGTGTCTAAAGACTTGGTGGAAAAGAGGCATCTTTTTCTAATATGTGGTCGGTATGAAGGAGTGGATCAACGTGTGACCGATTACCTTGTTGACGAGGAACTTTCAATAGGTGACTATGTTTTAAGTGGTGGAGAGTTTGCGGCTATGGTCATTGTAGACTCAGTGTGTCGTCTTATACCGGGAGCGCTTGGTAACAAGGATTCGACTTTGCAAGAATCTTTTACAACTGGGAAATTAGATCATCCTCAGTACACTCGACCCGCTAAGTTTCGTGGTTGGTGCGTTCCACCTGTGTTATTGTGTGGTGATCACAAAAAGATTCAGAAATGGCGTAAAGAACAGGCTTTTAAGGAAACAGTAACAAAACGACCAGATCTCCTGGTGGATTCTCAGAATTTAAATAATAAAGAATAGTGGCGAGGGAATTCAGTAATGAAAATCATCGATGAAGTTGAAAAGGAGCAAATAAGCCATGAATTTTCAGAATTTACCCCTGGTGACACAGTTCGAGTAAATGTCAAGATTCAGGAGGGAGGAAAAGAGCGCATTCAGGCTTTTGAGGGAGTTGTTATTCGTATCCGAAAGAAAGGACTGCGTTCTACATTCACAGTGCGAAAAATATCATTTGGTTACGGGGTGGAGAGAATTTTTCCGCTCTATTCTCCTAATCTTCATAGTGTGGATTCTGTAAAAAAAGGAAAGGTTCGTCGCGCCAAGCTTTATTACCTTAGAGAGCGTAGAGGTAAGGCTGCGAGAATCAAGGAGATTCGGTAGGGCTAGCTGTTGTCCGTGTTTAGCCTGCTTTGAGGGGTTCGCGGTAACTTGATCTCAAAAGCCTTGTTTTTCTTATATGTCCTTTATTGTTTTGAGGTAGGGCTATTTTTACTTATTTCTCCCTGGTCTTTAATTTGGGATCAAAACTTTATCTTGGATTATTATCCAGATTTAAAATCAGTCATTCTAAGCAATTTTTTCCGAGGTGGCGTGTCAGGATTAGGGCTTGCAAATCTTCTCTTGGGATTTTGGGAAGTTGGCAAATTTAGTCGATACTCTGAAAGAAAATAACCTAACAATTCCGTTTTTTTACGGAATTACTGATCGCCTAAACTTTCCTTCTCTTAGTGCTTTTGAGTATCTTTATTATACCTTTCGGACCCGTGCTTCAATTATT
This sequence comes from uncultured Acidobacteriota bacterium, assembly GCA_964569605.1. Taxonomy (GTDB): domain Bacteria; phylum Acidobacteriota; class UBA6911; order RPQK01; family CBDAPI01; genus CBDAPI01. The sequence goes on along the minus strand of CAZMUJ010000064.1, from coordinate 48,099 downwards.
CAGCTCCGAGAGAAAGATCTTCCCAAGCACGATTTGCTGTCGTTGGTTCGAAAAGGTGTGTCCGAGGCACGAAAAACCCGCAAGCTTTTTTTTATAAATAGTGAGATTAATCTGGCTCTGGAAAACGACGCAGATGGAGTTCATTTAAACTCTAATCAAACAGTTGAAAAAGCATTAGAAATTCGTCAAAAAAGTCACCGTGAAGATTTTTTCATTGGGAAGTCGGTTCACTCTCTTTCGGAAGCTCTTCTGGCTGAATCTCAGGGGGTAGATTATGTCCTTCTGAGCCCTATTTTCCAACCTATCTCAAAACCTTCCCAGTTTTCAGAGCTAGGAGTCTTTGGTCTGAGACGAGCTATAAAGATGCTCAATATACCAATAATTGCTCTTGGCGGCTTTGATGATTTAATAGCTTCAGAGGTTTTTGCCACGGGTGTTCTGGCTGTTGCAGGGATAAGTTGGCTCAGATGTGAAGTTGCACAGCAACAGGCAGAGGAGTAGTTCTGTGTCTATTTTAGAGATTCTTGTAAAAGTTTTTATTTAAGGTAAATAGTGATAAGCGATTCACAGCTATAATCCTGATCATGCAAAAGTCACAATCCGAAACTTATTCCCAATAATGCTGTATTCGGGCAATGCCCCGTTCAACGCTCGTGCTAGAAATACAGAATTCTTCCACTCCTTCCATTCCATTATAGCTTTGCATAGAGGATGAATCTGTCGTAAAGACATTAAACGCATAGCGCCCGGAAAGAAGTTGTATTTCTGGAAGGCAAAAAGCTACCTTATAGATTTCTGGAGTTGTTTCCTGAAGTTGAACCGAATCGATATTTGTCGTGGTGGCATATACTAATAGTCCGTCGTTACGAATTAACGCTATCCCAATGCCTGGTTTGTCAGTCTTTCTTTTTGGGAAATGAGCCCATACTTCTAGTTGAAGAGAGTCTCCCGGCCTAAAAACTTGATCTGTTCGGCTAGGAGTTCCAGACAATTTAACCCGTTCAATTGTGCTACCGCTTCTGTTTGTTGAGGGTTTATCTAGAGAGCTATTAGAATTTAAAGAATTCTTTGGGGTTTTGCTTCGGCAGTAATCCCGATAGGCATCCACTACCTGATCAGCCCCACCGCTTCTTACTACGATTCCCTTGTCCAACCACAATGCTTGAGAACAGAGTGACTTAACCTGGGTCAGATTATGGGAGCAGAAAATGATGGTCGTACCGTTTTCACGAAAGCTTAGTATACGGTCTGTACATTTCTTTTGGAATAGCTGATCCCCTACTGCTAGAGCTTCATCTATAATTAGAACCTTCGGTGAGAAGCCCGTAGCAACGGCAAAACCTAAACGTAGGAACATTCCGGTTGAATATGTTTTTAAGGGTTGATCAATAAACTCTTGAAGTTCGCTAAATTCTAAGATTTGTTCCTCAAGTCCACGGATCTGCTGGCGCGTAAAACCAAGAAGAGAGCCACTAAAATAGATATTTTCTCGTCCACTGAATTCAGGATGGAATCCAGAACCTAGTTCCAGTAATGATCCCACTAGGCCACAAACTTTTACTTTTCCTACAGTTGGGTTAGTGACACCACAAAGAATCTTCAGTAGTGTGCTCTTTCCTGCTCCGTTATCCCCTACGATACCGAGAGAAGATCCAGATGGGAGAGAAAAACTCACATTTTCAAGAGCAGTATAGGTAGGAAAATTTTGACTTGGATGAAGAAAGAACCTTATCCAAGAACTCCGATCATGGAGTAAGGGATAGCATTTTTTTAGATTTTTTACGTCAATTGCCAAGTTTTTCAACACTATTACCAGCTAACTTAACTCGGATAGAGGTAAAACTCCAGATTTACCACTGTGTGTTCAATAACATTTTCCCCTTACAATTTAGACTTAAAAAAGATTTTTAGATTCTACCTTGCTGTTGGAAATCGTGTGACTAAGAAATTTTAATGATTTGACTTCTTACAGGAACCTTCTGGTCAGATTATATATATAGTTAAATCTATTTGGGGAGTGAAGTTGTGTCTCTAGGGATTCCAAAACCTGTAACCAGAACCAGACATTTAGGAAAAGATATTATTCTAATTTACTGGATATAACCCAGGGGGTATTCGTGAAGACGATATCTCCGTTTTCCGTCTTGATTCGGTGGATTTTCCTTGATGTAATGCGGATATCGTTTTGAGTAAGAGGATAGAGGCGACTGATCTTTTTAAGGTATGAACGTGTTTCCTTGTAAGGGGGAACCCCTCCGTATTTTTGAACGGCATTTTCACCGGCATTGTAAGCAGCAATGGTTTTGGTTAGATCCTCATCAAAATAGTCTAGAAGCCACCGTAAGTAGATAACTCCTCCACGAATGTTTTGTTCTGGGTCAAAGACGTCCAAAACTCCGAACCGCCTAGCCGTATCTGGGTGAAGCTGCATAAGTCCCTTACAGTTTTTCGAAGATACAGCTCTTGGATTGAAAGCGCTTTCTACTTCAATAATAGCTTCTACCAAATTAGGATCTATTCTCTGTTCCGCCGATATTCTGTTAATAAGAGGCCGAAATTGTCTCTGTTTAGTTATATGAACGGGCAGTTTTCTGACGTGGCTGTAGTTCTTTTTTAGGCTCTTTTTTGTCTCATTTAATGGAAGGTTTGTGAAAACAATCCCCCCTTGTTCATTAACATAAGACCGTATGGCCGTACCTTGTAATGTAGAACAGTATAGGAAAAGAACTAAGCAAAGTAATCTCATCTTCACCTGATTAGGATGACACAGTTAGGAAAAAGTCGAAAAAATTCTTTTGTTTTTCAAGTTTTGGATCAAAGCCTGGACTATTTATCTAAGGGTAGATTCTACCTCAGCATAAACAGACTCAATAGCGAGATCAAGGAGAGCAGGATCACTTCCCCCTGCTTCTGCAATATCTGGTCGCCCACCACCACCGCCTTTCACTACTTGGGCGATCTTGGAAACGAGTTTATTTGCCTGTACCTTTGCAGTAAGATCCGTGCTCACCATAGCGATGAGGCTAACTTTTTCATCTGAGGCAGTTCCCAATACCACTACTCCAGATTTGAGTTTGTCCTTTAGCTGGTTAGCAAGAGATCGTAAGCCAGTCTTATCCAGACCTTTAATTCTTTTGGATAAGACCTTTATTCCTAATATATTACGCACCTCTGAGAGTATGTTGGATGTTTGCTCCAGCGCTAAGTCAAGCTGAAGTTTCACTAAATGCTTTTCGGCTTTTTTTAGTTGATTGGAAAGTCGAACAATGGTTGTCTCACAGTCATCCCTTCCTACCTTCAAAGCAGAAGAAATCCTGTCGAGTAAATTCTCTGCTTCCTGAAAACGTTGAAGTGCAGCTAATCCAGTAATGGCCTCGATACGGCGGACTCCTGCAGAAATACTACTCTCATGAAGTAACTTGAAGAGGGCAATATCTCCAGTTGATTCAACATGAGTTCCACCACACAGTTCCAGGCTAAACCCTGGAATAGAAACGGTTCTGACTTTGTCTCCATACTTTTCTCCAAAAAGAGCCATAGCACCAGTTTCAATTGCTTTTTCTAAATCGGAAATTGATACGCTAAGTTTAATATTTTCACAAATCTTTTTGTTTACTATCTCCTCAATCAAACCTCTTTCTGTTTTGCTCAGACTTTGGAAGTGACTGAAATCAAAACGCAGTCGTTCAGGTGTCACCAGTGAACCAGCTTGTTTCACATGTCCCCCTAAAACTTCACGTAGGGCACTGTGAAGAAGGTGAGTGGCAGTGTGGTTTCGTGCGGTATTATTACGCCGTTCTGAGTCAACACTGGAGCTCACTTCATCTCCTATTGAGAAGGAACCTTGAAGTACTTTGACACGGTGTAAATGAAATCCTGGTAAAGGCTGATAAGTGTCATATACTTTGAGAAGATTGCTTCCTGATTCGATCTTTCCTCTATCCCCAACTTGTCCACCAGACTCTGCATAAAAGGGTGTACAATTGAGTAAAAGTTCACCACTTTCCCCTTCTTCTAATTGATTCTTTTTCCCTGTATCTTTAACTAATGAAACAATTGTCCCAGAGACTTCCTTCAACTTTTTGTACCCAAGGAAGTCGGTTGGATTGAGTGTCTTGAATAATTCTTGATAGGAACGGGAAAGGTCAGTGTCTGTTTTAGTCCAGCTGGCCCTTGCTCTCTTTCGTTGTTTTTCCATTTCTTGGTAAAAAACCTTTTCATCTATGGAAAATTTGCGTTCTTTAGCGATTTCTCGGGCCATGTCTAAAGGGAATCCATAGGTGTCATAAAGTCGGAACAATTCATCACCAGGGAGTTTTTTGTCACCCTTTTTTATTGCTGTTTCAAACAAATCTTCAAGAAGCTGCAATCCATGGTTGAGAGTAGATGCAAACTTTTCTTCTTCAGTTTTAACTAAACGAGAAGCATAATCTCGGCTTGATTCTAATTCTGGATAGGAGCCCTTCATAAGGTCTGATACGAGAGCTACCAAGGTGAAAAGAAAGGGTTCCTTGTGTCCCATCATTTTCCCGTTTCGGATGGCTCTACGTAAGATTTTTCGTAGAACATAACCTTGGCCTTCATTGCCCGGAACTACACCATCGTTAATTAAGAAAGCACAAGCTCGGCTGTGATCAGCCAGAATACGCAGGCTGATATCATTTTTTCCATTTTTCCCGTAGGCAACCCCGATTATTTTAGAGGCTCTTTTAATGATCGGTAAGAATAAGTCAGTATCGTATGTGCTTTGAACGTTCTGAAGTACGCTGGAAATTCTTTCAAGGCCCATACCAGTGTCAATGGAAGGGGTTGGCAAGAGGGTTTGATGTCCATCTTTTCCCTTGCTAAACTGCATAAATACAAGATTCCAAATCTCTAGAAAATAGTTGGGGTCAGGTGCCTTACTATTGTCTCTTCTTAAACCTTGAAAACCCATGTCATAGTGAAGCTCAGAGCATGGACCACATGGACCTGTGTCTCCCATTGACCAGAAGTTTTCATCTGTGCCCAAGAGATAAATTCTAGATTCGGGAACACCTATACGGTTTTTCCATAATTGGTAGGCTTCTTGATCTTCTTCAAAGACACTTACTGCTAGACGTTCTTTAGCAAGACCATATACTTGCGTACAGAGTTCCCAGGCAAAATCAATGGCTTTTTCCTTAAAATAGTCAGAGAAAGAAAAATTACCCAACATCTCAAAAAAGGTGTGGTGCCGGGGGGTTTGACCGACTTCTTCTAGGTCATTGTGCTTTCCACTCACCCGCATGCATTTTTGACTACTTGTTGCGCGTTTATAGGCCAGGTTCTCCCTGCCGAGAAAAACATTTTTAAACTGATTCATTCCCGCATTAGTAAAAAGCAGGGTGGCGTCGTCATGGGGAACTAGAGAGCTACTTTTGACTCGTCGATGATCGTAAGCTTCGAAAAAGCTAAGGAAATCTTCTCGGATTTCATTTGAGGATTTCATAAAGTCTTTAAAGGTAAAATTATTTAGAAGCTTTAACTATCCAGACGATTCCAAAGAGGGCCTATTAGGTCCCGTATTAATTGAGCTGGAAATCCCTTATTAATGCAGTGGTCAAACAATTTCTTGATCTGGGCAACCGAAGAAGGTTCCCCTTTTTTAAAAATCCAGCTTTCAATAACTCCCTCCAAGGTGTCCCGAGATGACAACACCAATTCAGATTGGTCAATTGCATTAATTACTATTTTATCACTGATGCCCAGCCTTCTTAAGTCACGTCGAATGCGTTCTGATCCCCACTTTCTGGAACTGCGAAGCATCAGTGCTCTCTCCTCGGCTAGAGTTGCATCGTCCAAATATTTTTGTGTTTTCAGGTTATCGATTACTTTTAACACTAGGTGCAGATCATAGTATTGGAGAAGTTTTCTCTCTAGTTCGTTTTGGCTGTGAGCCCGTCTGGAAAGAAATCGAAGTGCATGCTGGCGGATTTTTTTTACAAGTTCAGATCCCGAGGAGCTCAAGTTTTCAATGTCATCTTAATGATTAGGGACTTTTCACAGGTTGCATCCAGCCAAATCGGTCATTCACCTCTCCTTTGACATAAGCAAAAAAATCTTCTTGAACTTGTGTCGTTACTTGACCACGTTGGCCATCTCCAATTGTGATTTTGTCAATCGAACGAACTGGTGTTACTTCTGCAGCTGTTCCAGTCAGAAATACTTCGTCTGCCATATAAAGCATTTCTCTAGGGATTTGCTGTTCTAACACTTCGTGACCCCGGTCCTTGAGGAGACAAATTACACTATTGCGAGTAATGCCAGGTAAGATTGCACTGGCAGTTGGAGCTGTGAGCACTCTACCTTCGGTGACAAGAAACAGGTTTTCCCCACTACCTTCACTTACATAGCCATTGATATCAAGAGCAATACCTTCAGAAAACCCCTGTGATACCGCTTCCATTTTAATCAAAACACTATTGAGATAGTTTCCCCCGGCCTTAGCCATAGTAGGAAATGTGTTAGGTGCAGCCCGTCTCCAGCTGGAGGTCATTACATCCACTCCATTTGCAAGGGATTCAGTTCCTAAGTAGGCTCCCCACTCCCAGACGATAATGTATACCTCCACATTCGCGGGAAGAGGGTCTACTCCAATAGTTCCAAGCCCACGAAAAATGATCGGTCGAATATAACAGGCCTTTAGTTTGTTAGCGGAAATTGTGTCTATGGTTCCCTTGATCAATTCTTCCGAAGAGAAGGGAACGTTAGTACGGTAGATTTTGGCCGAGTTAAAGAGTCTCTTAATATGGTCGTGAAGCCGAAATATCTCAGAACCTCTCTGAGTTTCGTAACATCGGATGCCCTCGAACCAGGATGTTCCATAATGAAGGGCATGGGAAAGGACATGAATCTTCGCGTCTTCCCAGTTGATCAATTGGCCATTGCGCCAAATCTTTTCGGCTCTTATTTCAGACATTGTTCTGCATCATAGGGTTAGCCATGCAATTGAGTCAATGGGCAGAGTTACTCGCCCCTTTTCTATAATAGCCGGCACGAGCCCGAACTCGTAGCCCTCTTTGCTGAGCGTTGACAAGCTCAACCTGGAGAGATCTCCAGCCATTCTCATTGACTTTTTCTTTGATGTTGGAAACAAAAGCGAGACGATACTGAGTTCTTAGTTCATAACCGATTTCTTTGAAGATCTCTTTGAGTTCCGTTGCTTGTTTGGGGAAATAAGCTTTTCCTCCAGTCGATTCAGCTATGTTGACCATTGATTTTGATACCTTGTCTCGTTTTGATCTAAAGACACCAAACAGACCTCGATCGTCTGATAAATCCTGACTAAGCAGGGCAATTAGAAAAACCTGAACAAATGATTCCTCAACTTTTTCCACCACTTCTTCGAGTGTGTAGTAACTATCTTTGTCTTCTCCGTCTGTAAAAACAATTACAATTTTTTTAGGTTCACTTCCATGGGAAGCGTGATCTACTGCTAGGAAGATAGCGTCATATAGTGCTGTGCCACCACCCACCATTTGATTGAATAGAGAATCTTGGATGTCCTCGATATCACGTGTGAAGTTCTCATCAATTCTAACTTTCGAATTAAATGCTAGAAGGAACAGCTCGTTAGCAGGGTTGTTTGTTTCAAGAAACAGCTGAGTAGCTTTATCTACTAGATGTTTTTTCCCTCGCATACTGCCGCTGTTGTCCATCACTATTCCTATTGTGGATGGAATGTCATCGAGACCGAAATATGTAATATTTTGTAAAATCTTGTTTTCGAAGAGGTTGAAATCATTCTGTTGAAGGTTGGAGACAAGCTGTCCGAGACTGTCATGAACTGTGGCATAAACGACCACTTGTTCGACATTGGCCTTAAACTTAGGTGTCTGAGCTAGCAGTGTATTAATCATAGAAAGTGTCGTTATAATTGTAAGTAAGTTTACTGCTAGAACAGACTTTGGTATCACGATACTAATTATGGTAACACCGTAAAGCAGAAAGGAAATCTTATTTTTCCCCATTCATTGATTCATAGTGCTTGTCTGAGTTTGTAGAGGTGTTCTAGTCAAATTGTGTCGACTAGATTGTTGGTTTCAAAGGATCAGATCTCAGATGATCCCTAATGATTATGTATTATTCCTGGAAAGCTGTCGGGGCATAATAGCCTTTTCGGGAACGCACTCTAAGGGTCGGCAAACCATCGGGTGGTTGCAGTAACACCTTTATTCTTCGCCATTTCCCATCAGGCTTGTGGTCGTTGGGTTCGTAACCAATTACATACTGATTTCGAAGCTCGGTATGAATCAAATCAACAAAGTAATCTAGTTGTTTTAAATTAGTGGGAAAGAAAGGCCTTCCGCCCGTTAAACGTGTGATCTCGGTAATAAGTCCGGTTCCATATCCAAGTTTTCCACGCTCGCCAATTGCATAAATTTGGACATCTGACTCTTTAGCAAATTCTTTTACTTCGTTATACGTGTAGCGGCTTTGGTTATCCTCTCCATCGGTAATGACAATAAGAGCTTTTTTATCGTGGACGGCTTCACGGATTTTTTCGAGACCTAGGTAAACGCCATCGTAAAGAGCGGTTCGGCCTCTTGTGTTAGCAATGGAAATGACGCTTTGAAGATTCTCTCTGCGGGATGTGAAATCATAGGCCATCTTGGTTTGATCATTGAAAGTGATAAGGAAATACTCGTCTAATTTGTTTCCCTTTTCAAGGAATCGAACCACTGAATGCCTTGCATTCGCGATGTCATCATCCATTGATCCACTTATGTCTAGAATGATCCCTACAGATACTGGAGATCGATCATTTGAAAAATGAATAATCTCTTGTTCAATTTTCCTTTCAAAGACACGAAAGTGCTCCTCTTCCAGTCCAATCACGTAACGGTTGAGAGGATCAGTGACACTAATCCGAACTACCACCATGTTGACATCAACACGGACACGAGCAGGTACTTGTATAGCAAGTGCAATTTCTCCAGTAATAACTGTAACTAGAAGCATTAAAAGCTTGGAGAATTGCATTATGAAAATGGAGCCTACTTCATAGCGTACTAGAATATGAAGTGGGCCTAGTTATTATTTATTTTGAGAATTGTTCACTAATACGATGTCTTAACTGTCTCCCTTTATTTCTTCAAAGTAGCTAGTAGGTACCAGAACTTTGCGGGCTTTACTACCATCTGGTGGACTGATCAGGCTCTCATGTTCCATCATATCAAGTAATCGGGCTGCCCGTCCGTAGCCTATACGAAACCGACGCTGCAATAGGGAAGTAGATGCCTTTCCTGTTTCAACCACAAACCGGGCCGCATCTTGGTAAAGTGAATCCTCGAGACTTCCCAGATCAACAAGACCACCTTCCCGTAGTTCCTTATCCTCTAGTACGTTGTCTTGATAACTAGGAGTACCCTGTGACCTTAAAAAAGTAGCGATTCGTTCAGTTTCTTTTTCCGTTACCAAGCAGCCATGGACACGAACTGGTCTAGCAGTTAGAGGCGAGAGGAAAAGCATATCACCGTGGCCTAAGAGTTGCTCTGCCCCGTTCATGTCGATTACAGTCCGTGAGTCAATTTTTGAAGATACTCGGAAAGAAATACGGCAGGGAAAGTTAGCTTTTATCAGTCCTGTTAGGACGTCTACAGAAGGTCTTTGAGTTGCGAGTATTAAATGGATTCCAATTGCTCGAGCCATCTGAGCCAAGCGGGTTAGAGAAGCTTCAACTTCTTTCCCCCCTGTCATCATGAGGTCAGCCAGTTCGTCCACAATTATGACTATTAGAGGAAGATACTTTAGTCCTTTTTCATTTTGATCCATTGGAAGAGAGCTAACATACTTATTATACTGACTCAGGTTTCGAACCCCACACTGAGCTAGTAGTTTGTAACGGCGTTCCATCTCTCTAACTGCCCAGTTAAGTGCATTTGCAGCTTTTTTGGGATTAGTTACGATAGGGGTAAGAAGATGGGGAATATCCTCGTACAATCCCAACTCTAGTCGCTTTGGATCGATTAAAATGAATTTAACTTCTTGTGGTGAAGCTCGATAGAGGATCGAAGTAACAATGCAATTAGCTGCTACACTTTTTCCAGATCCTGTGGCACCAGCAATCAGCAGATGGGGCATTTGGCAGAGATCCGAGGAAAAGGTGCTTCCATTGATTAACTTTCCAAGTCCTAAGGTAAGTAATGAGGTGCCTTGCTGAAACGTGGTAGAGGCTAGGATTTCCCTTAGATAAATGGTGTGACGTTGAAGATTAGGGACTTCAATGCCCACTGTGTTCTTGCCAGGGATACGATCGATACGTATAGCCTCAGCTCGTAATGCTAAACAAAGATCATCAACAAGGCTTGTAATACGGCTATATTTAATTCCAGCTTCTGGCCTAAATTCAAAGGTAGTTACTATGGGGCCTGGGTGGATTTGTAGAACATTTCCGCGCACGTCAAACTCGGCAAGCTTGCTAGTGAGTAGTTGAGCTTTCTCCATAAGCTCTCCTTCATCTACTGCAATACTACTCACAGGTTCACTCAATATTTCCAGAGGAGGAGGTCTATAGGCTGGGATATCAACTCGAGTGTTCTTTTCCATTTCAGTACTTTTCTCTATTTGCCCTCGTTGACCAACCCCGCTCAGTGGGGGTGTCTTGGTCGTTGTAGAAAAATCTCCAAGATTAAATTTGTGGTCTGGCGGCTGGTTAAGGAATGTACGGGGTCTTTTTTTGACTTGTTTAAGGTCTTGACGTTTTTGACGTCGCTTTTGCCAGGTTAAATAGCTTTCACGGAAGTTAATAATAGGATTCCAGGTTTTTTTGCTAAGCCAAGAGATGAGTACTTCGAATGAAAATCGAGTAGTAAGAACAAGAGAAAAAAGAAGAGAAAATGAAATTACGATTAAAGCGCCGGACCAGTTCAACGCGGATTCTAAAACAGATGCTATGAGCATTCCCAGTACTCCTCCTGGCTCATAAACAGTGTATTCAGCCAAAAACGGTTGCAGAATTGAAAGCCCTGCCGCAGTTGCAATAATCATTACGAGAGCCCCACAGATTTTAATAACGGGGTTTTCTAGCTCTAAACCGCGAAGCTGGCGCAGTCCTACAGACACAAGAACTGCAGGAATTAGAAAAGAGGCTAATCCGAAAAGTTGAAATAGGAGATCGGAAAGCCATGCTCCAGTAAATCCTATGTAGTTAAGGTATTCACTTTCACTGGAAGAAACATTCCAGGAACCATCCTGGGGACTGTAGCTATAAAGAGCCAGCACAAGAAGCAGAGCGGACATAAGACACAAGAGACCAATTAACTCGGTGGTTTTCTGCTTCGGATGAACCGACATGGGAAAAATCCTTTTTTAAGTGCTGTGGAAAATGGGGACTATTAGAGGTCGCTTTCCTGTCGTCTTTTTCAGAAACTTTTTGAGATGACGAATCACGTGTTCTGAAAAGATTTTCTTGTCTTGGGAGTCAGAGGAAGAAATATTATTAACAGCTAAGCTTGCTTGGCGACTTAGATCTTTTTCCATTTTTCTTGCTGTATTTCCGGACAGGAAACCCTTGAGAATGATTTTTGGAGATTTCGCCTTTTTTTTGGAAGAAAGCTTTACAGGAAATACAATCATAATGATACCGTCTTCAGCCATATATCTTCGGTCACGGATTACTTCCATTCCGATCTCTTCTCTGTTTCCTCCATCGATATAGCGATAACCAACCGATACTTTCCCTGTGAGACGTATGTGTTCTTGACAAAGAGATAGAATCTGACCGCTCTCAAGGATTTGAATCTGATTGCTTGATAATCCATGATCTTTTGCCAATTCAGCATGTTTGGCTAGTTGTCTGTATTCGCCATGTATAGGAACAAAGTAGCGGGGACGGGTCAAGTTGAGAAGGGTTTTGAGGTCTGCTTGGAACCCATGTCCAGAAGAATGCACCTGAGTAGTACGAGAGTCGTAGACTAAAGCTCCTCGCCGATAAAACTGGTTCGTCATACCAGCCACACTTAATTCGTTGCCCGGAATAATTCGGGCTGAGAGAATCACAGTGTCCCCGTTTTCAATTGTAATCTTCCTATACTGATCATAGGCTAGATGGCTCATTGCTGAGCGATGTTCACCCTGACTACCTGTTGCGAGAAAAACAGTCTGTTTGGCTGTGAGTTTCGAACATTTTGAGAGTGGTTGAAGAACCTCTGGAGGAGGTTTTAAGTATCCTAACTTTTGGGAAATTTCAAGGTTGGTTACCATACTTCGGCCTAATGCAATCACTTTTTTTCCAAACTCCTTGGCTAGATCCATCACTATCTGTGCTCGGTGAACACTACTGGCAAAGCAACTAACAAAAATACGCCCCTCTGCTTTCCGGAAGATTGTTCGAAGAGGTTCACGGATCGAATGCTCTGAAGGTGTTGAACCCACCATTGCTGTGTTGGTGCTGTCTGAACAGAGAAGCAGAACTCCTTCGTCACCATATTCTGCAAGTCTTCCTACATCGGTTAGTTGCCCGTCAATGGGATTTTGATCAAGTTTGAAATCCCCTGACCAGATCACGACCCCAGTTGGGGTTCTAATAGCAAAAGAAAATGAGTCTGGCATGGAGTGAGTCATACGCAGAGGCTCTATGTTGAAAACTCCAAATCGAAGCTTCTGTCTCGGTTTAATAGGGTTAAGAGACACGGCATTCTGAAGGTTTCGCTCCGAAAGACGGTTTTTAACGAAGGCAAGTGCTAATGGACTTCCGTATATAGGAACGGGTACTTCGTTGACCAGAAATGGGAGTCCACCGATATGATCCTCGTGTCCGTGGGTGAGTAAAATACAATGTAGATTTTTCTTGTTTTCCTTAAGGAAAGTGATGTCAGGCACAATTAAATCCAAGCCTAGTCCACGGAGAGGCCCGTTTGGGAACATGACCCCGACATCAATTAGGATCATTTCTTTTCCGTAACGCAATACGGCACAATTCATGCCGAATTCGCCCAGTCCTCCTAGGGGGATCATTTCTAGTGAATGGTCCATAAAAACTTTAAAATTATAACATTTGAACCAGACAGCAGAACTCTTCTAGACTGATCTGATGGGGGCGTTGGTGTCGATCGATCCCACAGGCTGTCATAGTCTTTTTAAGCTGTTTGTCTGTTATATCAAGAGACCTTAAATTATTTAGTAATGTTTTACGTGGATGCCGGAATGCACAGCTTAAAAAGGGATGTAACTTGTTCCACGATGTTTTGTGTTGATTTCTGCTAAATGGTGTCATTTTGATAACTGTGGAATTTACAGAAGGTCTGGGAGAAAATGCCTCTGGAGGCACCTGAAATCCTTTTTCTAGCTGGTGATGAAATTGTGAAAAGAGGGAAAAATATCCGTAGTTTCGGTTATTGCAAGGTGCTAGGATCCGACTCGCTACTTCGCTTTGAACCATTACGGTGAGACTGTGAAACCAATCACTAGATTCCGTCATTTTCTTTATAATGGGGGTGGCTATGTTGTAAGGAAGATTAGCTATTAGATGAACTCCCCTATGGGGTAGAATTTTTTTGAGGTGAACTTTTAGGATGTCGCCCTGGACAACACAAAACTTTTTGGCTAGGCTACCACTCCAGCGATTTTGTAAAAATGGGATTAAATTCTGATCGACCTCAATGCCGATCACTTGGCTAGCCACATTTAGTAGCCTATCTGTAAGTCGTCCGGTACCTGGTCCGATTTCGAAGACTGTGTCATTTGAGGAAATTCCTGCAAAATGAACAATTCGATCACATATTGTGTGGTCTACTAGAAAGTGCTGGCCAAGGTCTTTTTTGGACATGAGTTCTTCAGTCAACCAGGGAGCCATGGTAGCATAATATAATTCTCAAATACGGCCCCAAAAGCGTATGTAAATTGTACAATAGATGGAGGAAAAATGAGTCAGGTAAATGAAGTTACGGATGACAGTTTTCAACAGGAAGTTTTGGATGCAGATCAACCGGTCCTGGTTGATTTCTGGGCAAGTTGGTGTGCTCCCTGTCGTATGCTTGCGCCAACAATAGATGAGGTGGCAAAAGATTTTGAAGATCGTGCCAAGGTGGTCAAGCTTAACGTGGATGAGAACGGTACCACTTCGATGAAATACAACATTAAAGGGATTCCAACCCTTCTTCTTTTCAAGGATGGAGTCATCAAGGATCAAATTGTTGGCGCGACATCTAAAGATAATATTGCCCGGATGATCGAAGCTCAGATGTAGGCTATTTTTATTGGATCGACTGTTTTTTAAATATGCCAAATGTAGTAGTTGTCGGAACACAGTGGGGAGATGAGGGAAAGGGGAAAATTGTTGATCTGATTACCGATCATTTCGATGTCGTTGTCCGTTACCAGGGAGGCAACAATGCAGGTCACACAGTTATCCTAGGTGATGATAAATTTGTCCTACATTTGATTCCTTCTGGAATTCTCCATCCGACAAAAATATGTGTAATTGGAAATGGAGTGGTAGTGGATCCCATAGCTCTTTTGTCCGAGATTGAGGAACTCCAGCTAGTATTAGGTGAGGCCCTTGCGGGCCGTCTGTACATCAGTAATCAGGCGCATGTGATTTTGTCATATCATAAGGTTTTGGAAGTAGCTGAGGAGAAATCTAGGGGCAAAGGAAAGATCGACACGACTTTTCGTGGGATCGGTCCCTGTTATGAGGATAAGATGGCTCGTCGCGGTATTCGGATAGGTGACCTACTTGACCCAGCTATCCTTGAGAAAAAACTTCTTTCAAATATGCACCTTAAGAACTTAATCTTGCAAAAAGTTTACGGGTGTCCTCCGTTGGAGCTAGAAGCGACTCTAGAACAATATTGTGATCTTGGTAAGAAGCTGAAACCTTTTGTAATCAATACAGTTGAGTTCCTGCATGATTCTATTTTGAGTGGGCAGAACATATTGCTGGAAGGTGCACAGGGTACCCAGCTGGATATTGACCATGGCACCTATCCCTATGTGACCTCTTCAAATTCCACTGCTGGTGGTGCCTGTACAGGAACAGGATTGAGTCCGTCTGCTATAAATGGTGTGATTGGGGTTACCAAGGCCTATACCACCCGTGTTGGAAGCGGTCCTTTTCCAACTGAGATGAAACATGAGATTGGGGAACAAATACGGATGCGTGGTTCTGAGTTTGGAGCTACTACAGGTCGGGCACGCCGATGTGGTTGGTTTGATGTGGTGTTAGGCTCTTACGCTAAATCGGTAAATGGCTTAAATACATTAGTGGTGACGAAACTAGATTGTCTTGACGAACTAGACGAGATCAAGATCTGTACCGAATATAGAATTGGAACGGAAAAAATTAAGCAATTACCTCCAGACATAAAAACTTTGGCCAAGGTAGAACCAGTTTATGAGACCTGGCCTGGATGGCTCCAGGACACTTCTGGCGCAGCTCACCTAGAGGAATTGCCTAAGGCTGCACGAGCTTATCTCTCACGTATTGAGGAGCTGGTTGGGGTTAATCTTTCAATAATCTCTGTGGGTCCAGATCGAGAAGATACAATTATTTTGCAAGAAAATTCAAGTTTGAAAGAGCTGATTCCAAGCAAATCAGCAGGTGTCTCTTAGTCCTTGATAAAATAGTCCTGCGATAATCAAATTCAAGAACCAAGTTGGACACAAGAGTGTGAAGAGTCTGAGAGTTAAATGTGAGCATCTTCAAGATGAGTTTCAATGCTCTCCTTATGCTAAAATTATGTATACGAACAATCACTATCGTCATCTTTTAAGGGGATTAGTGGGCCGCTAGCTCAGTCGGTAGAGCATCTGCCTTTTAAGCAGAGGGTCACTGGTTCGAGTCCAGTGCGGCTCACCAATATTTTCAATAGTTTACGAAGATTGGTGATTTCTTGAATTCCGCTTGGCAACCATTGCGCTGTTATCTTTTAAAAAATGATTTTTCCACCCCTCCTGAAGAGTTTTACGAATTCCACCTCTTCCTTTCCTGTAGAAAAATGGGAGGTTATCCCAAATCTCTTTTAAGGGACGCTTCCCATCAGCAGTCTTTAGCTCAGCGAGCGAGTACCATGCTTCGGTTACAGGCCGTTTTTTTCCTGCCGCACGATATTCAGCATAGGTGCGACTATCAACACGCACCGAAGAAACTCTTCAAACGTTTTATGACTAGGCATTTAAAACCCCAACAGCTGTCTTTTAAGGAGAGGGTCGCTGCTTCGAGTCCAGCGCGGCTAAACAAAGGTTTTTTAACAAGCGGGACAAAAACAATGGACAGGGAAGTTGAGGACCAGTGAATATACTAGTTAACTCTCTTAGGGGATTTCCCCACCAGTTTATCTTGCTATTTCCTATTTGACACCATAAGCACCAAAAAGCTCATAATTTTTCAAAATCCTACCCAGGAAAAATCCACAGCTTATGAGAAACTTGTCTCGCATCTTCGAATTGGATCTTTGATAGAGGTCAGAGCAGGCCTTTACTAATAGTAGGTCATAGCCTTGGCCGATACGAGCATCATTCTTTACTGCCAGCGTGGCGAGAGCTATAGTGAGCTCCTTGAATGCTTCCCCCCCCATCCCTAGGATTGCATAAACTGTATTTGCTGACGCATACGGGTCACTGTGGCTGATCAAACTTCTCAAGGTATTGATAGGGTCCATAGGGCAAACACGTTCTGCCAGGTCCACAATGACTCTGTTGTTATCGTTCTCACGGCTTTTTTGGGATGAGTCTTGAATCAGCAATGAGGCAAGTTCTAGACTCTGTAACTTTTCTCTAGCTGACACTTTTTGTGACCAAGAACGACACAAGTATGTGTAGAGGAAGGCTCTCAGGGCAGGAATCCAACGACCCATTTGGGTATTGTCTAGAGCCTGGATAGCGACCAAGAGAAGAGCTTCATTGATTGCATTAAATCCATATCCTTTCTCAGCGAGATGAACAATTGAGTCAAGGACAGCTGTAGAATTGTCTGAGAACAGAACCAGAGCTTCCAGATTTTGTAGGTCTTTAGGAGAAATAGGTCCTTTCTCCTCATCGGATGTGTTGAAGTAGGTTTTCTCTATATGAGGTTGGTTGATGCACTTGTCTAGTCTGTCAGAGCAAGGTCCTAACGCTAGTAAATGAAGCGATGGAAATAGAATTTCATCTGTATTTTCCCAGTCCAAGATCTCGGCCATCTCCCAGGCTTTAGATAACTGAATAAATTTTATTCCTCCATACACAGTGTCTCTAAGGGCGTGGGTTAAAATTTGTTGTCGGAAAAAATCTCGGTTTGTAGGCTCTTTAAGAAATCCACGGGTTAAAGTAAAACAATGCTCGAAGTCACGATTCAATAGGGCCGACCGGAATTGTTTCCATGCTTCCTCTTTAGTACCTATGAGGGGAACTTCGACAGGAAGGGAGTCCAATGTTGATCTTTTGTGTGACTTAGAAATGAACCAACCCTGTTGAACACAGGGCCACCATTGGTATTGTTCTGGAAATAAATCCAGGGTCGAAGCAGCGCAGGATAGGCCAAAGAAGCTGTGAGGAATGAGATCGTCATAGAACTTTTCGTAAAGTTTTAATGGAATACGGGAAGCCACCTGTCGGACAAAATCTAAAGGCTCATTCCATTCTGGTTCCAAGGCTTTGAATTGTTTCACAAAGATTTTTGGATCCGAATTGTAAAGGAGTGCTTCCAAGACGTTTTCTTTTTTCCCTGTTTCTGGTTTTTGACTAGTTGTTTCACTTTTTTTGTTCATGTCTTTTTAATGTTTAATTATCAATTGTTTCGATTTTTATAATGCTAACTTTGCACCGTACTCTTGCCAGCGCTCATATTCAACCTTTAATCTTCAAGTTTTAAAGCTTAGATAGGTTACTTGGTTCACAAGCATTTCGGGGTAAAATGATCAAATGATTACTAGACGCCAAAGTATAATGGTCCGGATCGGTGGGATTCCACTGGGATCACAGCATTCTGTGGTTGTCCAGAGCATGACGAACACTGATACTAGTGATGTTGAAGGTACAGTTGACCAGATTCGTCAGCTTGCTGATGCTGGATCAGAACTTGTGAGAGTGACTGTTAACAACGAACAAGCTGCCAAAGCCATTCCTGAGATTGTGAGAAGACTCGAGGATTTGGGTTGCCCCGTACCGATTATTGGAGACTTTCACTACAACGGTCACCTTTTATTAACCCAATTTCCAGCCTGTGCAAAAAAATTGTCTAAGTATCGAATTAACCCAGGTAACGTGGGTATGGGAAAACACCGAGACTCAAACTTCCAGAATATGATTGAAGTAGCTTTGGATAATGACAAACCGATACGGATTGGTGTCAACTGGGGATCTCTTGACCAAGCTCTCTTGTATCAGTTAATGGAAAAGAATGCAGAAAAGGCAAAACCTGATGATGCCAACAAAGTTTTGATGGAGGCAATTGTCGAGAGTGCACTGCGTTCTGCGCAATTGGCTGAACAATATGGGTTGCCGTCGAATCGAATAGTGCTAAGTGCTAAGGTCTCCAAGGTTCCCGATTTAATTAGAGTCTATCGGGACCTAGGAAATCGATGCCAATACCCATTGCATCTGGGTCTTACAGAGGCAGGCATGGGGACTCGAGGTATCGTGGCCAGTGCTGCCGGATTAGCAGTACTATTGATGGAAGGTATAGGAGACACAATTAGGGTGAGTTTGACTCCGCAACCCGGTGGAGACCGAACCAAGGAGGTTAGGGTGGCTCAGCAGGTTCTCCAAGCAGCTGGGATTCGAAGTTTTACACCCGAGGTTAGTGCTTGCCCAGGATGCGGTAGAACTACAAGCAATTTTTTCCAAAAGCTGGCTGGAGATATTCAAAGTGATCTGGATTCCCGGATGCAAGAATGGAAGAACTCCTATCCTGGCATAGAAACACTAAAAGTAGCAGTGATGGGCTGTGTAGTTAATGGTCCAGGTGAGTCTAAACACGCAGACATTGGAATATCTCTACCTGGGACTGGAGAGAGCCCCAAAGCTCCTGTTTATGTAGATGGCCGCCATTTCAAGACCTTAAGGGGTTCAAACATTGCAGAGCAATTTCATACTATTCTAGAAGACTATGTTGAAAAGAGGTTCGGTTCTACTTAAGTAGAATGGGCTTGACTATATCGGTCACAGACTTTGAAATGGACAAGGATCAAAGACCTACTCAACCGGGGTTTTCAGAATCTCTGTTGCCAATATTTTTTCTAGTTTTTTTACTCTTCACATCAGTCTATCTGTTTGGGGAAGAGTCCTCTTATGGTCCAACCCAGATTGCCTTGACTTCAGCGGCAGCGGTTGCAGCTCTTATTGGTACTAGGAATGGATATTCCTGGAAGGAAATCGAGAAAGGTATAATAAAGGGAATTACTCTGTCTTTTAGTTCTATTTTAATCCTTCTCGCAGTAGGGGCACTTATTGGAACTTGGATTCTCTCTGGAATTGTTCCGGCTTTTATCTACTGGGGGCTTCAGTTGATGAACCCCTCGTATTTTTTTGTTACAGCTTGCTGCATCAGTGCTCTCATCTCATTCGTGACAGGTAGTTCTTGGGCCACAGTTAGTACGATAGGAATTGCTCTAATAGGAATTGCTGGAGCTATGGAGTTAAGTCTTTCTGTGGTTGCTGGTGCCGTAATTTCAGGCGCTTACTTTGGGGACAAACTTTCTCCACTTTCTGATACGACTAACTTGGCACCGGCAATGGCTGGAACTGATCTTTTTACTCATATCCATCATATGTTATGGACAACCATACCAACCATCTCTTTTTCTCTAATAGTGTATACCGTCATGGGCCTAGGCTCGAATCGGGCCGTAAAATCTCAGGGGATTCACGAATTTATGGAAGTACTCGCTTCCTCTTTTTATATTAGCTGGTATCTCTTGATTCCTCCTGCGGTACTTGTTTGTCTAGTGCTTTGTAAAATCCCAACTCTCCCAGCCCTTCTTTTGGGTGCTTTTCTGGGAGGTGTATTTGCTTGTCTTTTTCAAGAAAGTGCTGTGCTTCAGTTCGTGAATCAGCCCGAACTTGAAGACACGATGGCGGTTCTAAAGGGGTTCTGGAAGGCACTGTTTTCGGGTTATGTATCCTCAAGTGGCAATATTCAGATTGACGAATTGCTAACAAGAGGCGGTATGAAAAGTATGCTTAACACAGTATGGCTTATCCTATCTGCAATGGTCTTTGGGGGTGTTATGGAAAAAACTTGTATGCTTCAGGTAATTGTCCGAAAACTCCATTCAAGAACCCAAAGTACAGGAGGCCTAATTCTTTCCACAATTGGTACTTGTATTGGAATGAATATTGTTGCTTCAGATCAGTACATTTCAATTGTATTTCCTGGACGAATGTATTGTGCTAGGTTTGAAAAATTAGGACTAAAATCCAAGAATCTGTCTCGTTGTCTAGAGGATGCTGGCACTCTCACTTCACCCCTGGTGCCGTGGAACACTTGTGGAGTTTTTATGGCACAGACTCTTTCTGTGTCAACGATAGCCTATTTACCCTTCTGTTTCTTTAATCTTATGAATCCAATTCTCTCCTCAATCTACGGATTGACTGGATTTACAATTGAAAGAATAGAGGGAAAATCTTAGTTATCTGTAAGTGTGACAGAGAAACCCCAATTAGCGACCTGTCACACTATCCAAGAACTTAAAGAAATCACTGTCGGTGGTGAGAATCAGCCACGATTCCTTGTCAAGGGTATCCTGGTAGGACTCCATCGTTTTTAGAAATTGGTAGAAATTAGGATCCTTATTGTAAGCACTGGCATAAATAGCGGTTGCTTCCCCGTCAGCTTGACCAATCAGTTCTTGGGACTTTCGATAAGCCTCAGATTCAATTTTTTTAAGTTCACGCTCTTTTTCTCCTCGGATACGAGCGCTTTCACCCTGGCCTTCAGAAAGAAATCTCTGTGCAATTCGATTCCTCTCAGCAATCATTCGTTCGTAGGCATTTTGCCGAACTTCTTCTACATAGTCGATACTTTTAAAACGGACATCGACTACATTTATTCCAAGATCGCGAACATCTTGATCGGTGTTCTCGAGGATTTCAGCCATGACCTCTCGACGTCCTTTCTGAATGCTCTCCAATTCACCTACCTCAGACTCGGGTAAGGTGGGATCCGGAGTTACTGTACGATTAGATGAACGAACGAGAGACAGGAGGTCATGTTTTGCAACTGCCCGTTTGGTAGCCCCATCAATTATGTCATCTAGGCGGGTTTGTGCAGCCCTTTCGTCAGAAAGACGTTCAAGAAAGAGCTTCGGGTCAGAGATTCTCCAGCGGGCATAAGTGTCCACCCAGATAAAACGTTTGTCTGCTGTGGTGGCTTGGTCGCTGTCGCCATCCCACTCAAGAAAACGTTTGTCAAAGACATGTAATTTATCCATGAATGGCCATTTAAAGGCAATTCCAGGACTCTTGATAGGGTCTCCCACGGGTTTTCCGAAACGGGTTATAACTACTTGCTCAGTTTCATTGACAATAAAAAGACCGTTGAAGAACAAAATCCCGACTAGAATAAGACATACGATGATTACAATACGAAGGTTCATCGGACTGTTCCCTCCTTTCCTATTTGGAGGAGAGGAACTATATTTTGTGTGTCTTTGTTAAGAATCAGCTTTCGGCCTACTTTTGGCAGGACCTGATTTAGAGTTTCGATATAGATTCGTCTTTTGGTTACCTCTGGAGCTCTCCGATATTCGGCATACAGCTGATTGAATCGAGAAGCCTCACCTTTTGCCCTGTTTATACGGTCAATAGCATATCCCTCGGCTTGGCTAATCTGCTGTTCAGCCTCACCTCTAGCTCTTGGTACATCGCGATTGTATTCCCCTCTGGCTTCATTTATCATTTTTTCCCGTTCTTGTTGAGCCTGGTTAACATCATTGAAAGAAGGTTTGACCGGATCCGGTGGAGAAACATCTTGAAGTATTACTTGACTAACTCGAAGTCCTGTATTGTATTGCTCACATAAGAGTTGTAACTGGTCTTTCATAGCCTGGGCCAGCTCAGTTCGACCGACTGTCAAGACTTCATTAACAGTCCTGTCCCCAACTATCTCCCTCATAACGGCTTCTGTCATGTCCCTAAAGGTGTCACGCACATTTCTAACTTCAAATAGAAACTTTCGGGGTTCAGCAATCCGATACTGGACAACCCATTCTACATCTGCCACGTTGAGGTCACCTGTCAGCATAAGTGACTCTTCAGGGAAGTCTCGGCCTGAATACTGAGTTCGGACACCACTTCGGACAGTTCTGAAACCAAATTCCTCTTTAAGTTGGCGTTGAGATGGGACAATGAAGACAGATTCAAGACCAAAGGGGATTTTAAACCTTAGCCCTGGACCTACGGTACGGTGATATTTCCCCAATCGTAGAATAACTCCTTCGCTGTTCGCCTCTACCTGGAACCAAGCAGTAAAGAACAATACAATTAGAAGGCCAATTGATAGTAGGGGAATGAGCTTAAGCTGACCTAGTATCTTGGAAAATTTAAAATTTTTCAGATCGATATATTCTTCAGGATCCATTGGCTGCCTCCTTGATCTTAATTTTAAAGAGCCAATCAGTCGAACTCAATCTCTGCCCAGTCAGACAGATTTTTGAACTGATGCACTTTTTTCACAATAGATGTTACAGTGTTAATGAAAAAGAAACTAATGTTCCTTATTTTTTACTGAGACTTTATATGGGTAGTGTTCTTAAAAAGAAAAGAAAAAGAAGAGGGAAGCTTCGCCGAAAGCGGAGACACCAAGTACGAAAGAATTCACACTCTAAATAATCCAATTCTTCAATAATTACTGAAAGAGATTTCATTGGGTTGTAATTAGAGTTTGAATGTTTTTTTGTTTCATTTGATTAGTATTTCTAAGAGTCATAACTTAATTGTTGAATAGGTTGACATAGATTACTAAAAAAAGTGGTTTTTGGTCTGGCTAAAACTTCAAAAGGCTTTTCAAGAATGTTAATTCTCGTGGTTAAAAAAGGAGTTTCTTTGAGGGTTTAAAAAAAGTATAATTTTCCGAGGAGTTATAAGGATTATTTTTGGGGAAGTTTCATGCCAAAAGATAAGAAGGTTGAATCAGTAAAGTCAGATTATTCTCGCCGAGAATTTTTCAGAACTGGTGCTACTAGTGCCCTGACAGGAAGTCTAGTAGCAGGGGCAGCTACTTCGATAGCCGAAGCAGTGAAAGGTGAACTTGTTGGACCGACTGAGGTTCCTGTCACTCTAAATATAAATGGTAGGGACTATTCATTAAAGATAGAGCCTAGGGTGACCTTGCTAGATGCTCTTAGGAACCACTTAGATCTTACGGGATCCAAGAGAGTTTGTGACCGGGGAACATGTGGGGCTTGCACAGTTTTATTGGATGGTGAGGTCGTTTATGCTTGTTCTCTGCTTGCCATTTCTCTCCAGGGGAAAAAGATTTTGACCGTAGAGGCAGTTGGGACTTCAGATCAAATGGATCCCGTTCAAGTAGCTTTTGTTGAGAACGATGCCTCTCAGTGTGGTTTCTGCACTCCTGGTTTTATTGTTGCATGTAAAGCTGTATTGGATAAATGTCCAGAGATATCTAAACGGGATCTAAAAAAAGGCCTGGGTGGAAATCTTTGTCGTTGTGGAACTTACGCGGGGATCCATGATGCACTGGCTGATTTAATCCACGAGGAGGTAAAAGATGGCCGAGTATAAATGGCCTGATTTTTCAAAACGGTCCCTCATTTCTAAAAAGATCTCACGTCTAGATGCACCATCCAAAGTGTCTGGTGAGGCTAAATATAGCTATGATGTGAACCGGCCAGGCATGCTTTTCGGAGGAATTCTACGATCACCTCACGCACATGCTCGGATTACAAAGCTAGATGTCTCGGCTGCTTTGTCGATGCCTTCAGTGAAAGCTTTGCGTGTGATCCAAGATGTGGACACTGAGATCAAATGGGAAATGGATGAGATTGTCTCGGTTGCCGCTGTCAATGAAAATGCACTATATGATGCTCTAGGTGCCATCCGAGTTGAATTTGAAGTTCTTCCTCATTTTGTTACTGAAGAACTTAAGGAGAAGGCCCCTAAATCAAATCCTGGAGAAGCACAAATCATTGGAAGGCCAGAAGAGGCCTTAGCTGAATCTGAAGTAGTAATGGAAGGCTATTACGGTCTCGCCAGGGTGGCCCATTGTTGTCTTGAGTCACACGGACAAGTGTGTGAATGGGAAGATGACCAACATCTAATTGCTTGGTGCTCTACACAAAACGTGTCTGGTCTCCCACCCCAATTCGCGGAAGCGCTAGATATTCCAGCGGCAAATGTTCGAGTGATTACTCCCTACATGGGTGGAGGCTTTGGCAGTAAATTTTCGGTAGATCGTTGGGGTGTGGAATGTGCACAGCTGGCCCGCGAAGCAGGTGTAGCTGTCAAAATGATGCTGCTTCGTGATGCTGAGATAGCCATTGCTGGAGATCGACCCTCTGCGTATGCCAAGGTGAAGGTTGGGTGCACAGCTGATGGTGAACTTACTGCTTGGAAGTCTGAATCTTGGGGTTCTGGAGGGGTATCAAGGGCGGGAAATCCTCCCTTGCCCTACGTTGTTCAGATCCCAAACATCAAGAAACAACACACTGCGATCCCAACGCATACGGGATCAGCACGGGCCTGGAGAGCTCCTAATCACCCCCAAGGATGTCTTATTACAATGGCTGCTATTGAAGATACCGCAGCTAAGATTGGAATGGATCCACTTGAATTAATGCTCAAGAATATTCACCTGACTGGTCGGTTGGCTTCTATTTACCAACAGGAATTGAATATTGGCGCCAAAATGATCGAGTGGGAGCACAACTGGCATCCTAGAGGAGAGGGGGGTGGATCTGGTCCAGTTAAGTATGGCTTGGGTCTCGGGATCCATACCTGGGGTGGTCGTGCCCATGCCAGCAATTGTGAGGTCGTTGTATACCCAGACGGTGGTGTGGAGGCAAGAATTGGCAGCCAAGATTTAGGGGTCTGTACCGGTACAATCATTGCCTTGGTTTTAGCAGAGACTTTTGGACTTGGTATTAAGGAAGTAAAAGTCAGAATGGGTGATAGCCGTTACCCGCAGTCAGGGCCCTCTGGAGGCAGTACTACAGTTGGGGGAGTAAGTTCCTCTACAAGAAGGGCAGCCTTAGATGCACTGGAAAAGGTATTGAATGTTACGGCTCCGGCTCTTGGAGTAGAATCGGGCGAACAGCTAGAGGCTTGGAAGGGAACTATTAGGGTTAAGGAGGATCCTTCCCGTCATATCGATTGGAAAAGAGCTGCAGCTCGCATTGGCCCTGCTCCATTAACAGTCATGGGACGGAACCCTGGACCTGGCAGTCTGAACAACAGCGGTGTTGGTGGGATACAAATGGCGGAGGTGTCTGTGGACACTGAAACGGGAATAGTTAAGATTGAACGATTTGTGGCTGTTCAGGACTGTGGATTGATACTTAATATGAAAACAGCTCGTAGTCAGGTATTTGGGGCTATGATCCAGGGTGTAGCATACGCGTTAATGGAGGAAAAAATCATGGATCCAGTGACTGGAAAACTTCTTAATCCAGACATGGAGTTCTACAAACTTCCCGGGCTCTTTGATGTCGGTCAGCTCAAAGTACACATGATGACAGGTCCTGGTTACGATGATCGTGGAGTCATTGGACTCGGTGAACCTCCGGTCATTTCTCCAGGAGCAGCTATTTCCAATGCCGTGGCTAATGCTATTGGAGTACGAGTACCCACTCTTCCGTTAACCCCTGACCGGGTTCTTGGAGCATTAGGGAAAGGAGTATAGAGTTATGAGAGCTTTCTCTTATGCGGAACCAAAGACCTCTGCTGAGGCTCTAGAAATCCTCCAAAAAGCCAATGGTGAGGGGATGATTCTAGCAGGAGGAACTGATCTTCTGAGCCTCATGAAGGACTCAATTATAAATCCAAAAGTGTTAGTTGACTTAAAAAACATACCGGATTTTTCCCGCATAGTTGACAAAGATGGCCAATTAAACATCGGTTCCACAACGACTCTTTCAGATCTACTAGAAAACACTACAGTAAAAGAGCGGTATCCATCTTTGGTTCAGGCTATCGAAGGTATTTCAAGTCCCCAAATTAGAAACATGGGAACTATTGGAGGAGACCTTTGTCAGAGGCCCAGATGTTGGTATTTTCGTCGTGGTTTTGGTCTTCTTGCAACTCAGAACGGGCGTTCCATGGTTGTCGAGGGAGAGAATCGCTACCATGCTATTCTTGGGAATTCAGGGCCAGCTAAATTTGTGAATGCTTCTAGTCTTGCACCTGCTCTCATAGCTCTAAATGCTATTGTGGAGATAACAGGTCCCGCTGGTTTACGAACCCTACCTTTGGCGGATTTCTTTCGGATTCCTCAGAACGATGGAGAAAAAGAAAATATTCTTGAGAATAATGAGCTACTGGTTGCGGTTAAAATTCCTGAATCTGTGGGAGTTAACGCCACTTATGAAGTGCGCCAGAAAGAGGCTTTGGACTGGCCCCTTACCACGGCTTCAGTAAACCTAAGTATTGAGGGGAAGACTGTGCGTTCGGCTTTAGTAGTTCTTGGTCACGTGGCACCCATGCCTTGGGTAGCAATTAATGCAGCCAAGGTGTTAAAAGGGAAAAAACTAAGTCCTGAAATAGTAACGGAGGCAGGGGAAGCAGCCACAATTGGGTCCAAAGCTCTGAGTAGGAATCGTTATAAGATACAACTTGTAAAAGTAGCTGTCAGACGGGCAATTCGGAGAGCATCCAGGATTGGAGGTGTTTAGATGATGAATAGTTCTTTGGAAAATGAAGAACGCTGTCGCCGTCTTCGTTTTAAAGGGATGTACATTGATGTTGAACCAGACCTAAATGTTCCAAACACCAGTGATGGTTTTTGCTGGTGCAGTCATACACAGACATGCTTAGGTCCTGACAGTGAACCTGTCGATCAGGAGTTTTGCATTTTGGGTCGAGGCTGCTTCGAGGGGATGTAGGCTCATAAGGTAAGTGGAGTCAAAGAAGCTTTAATTTGAAAGTGCTACTTCTCACTACAATCTCTGTTGAGTGGTAGCTTTGCTAAAATCACTTGAAAATTGTTTACAAATATAGCTTGATGGAGAAGATGAAATGAAAACAAATTCGATCTTCCTTATGGTGATGTTACTTTTAGGCACTATTGCGTCTGCCTTTGATACCCAGGTATCGGGAGACTATATAGAAGTACGAACTGCCAACGTTTATGTAGGCCCTTGTGGTGCTAATGGAGAAGTGAATCTAACTGGTAAGGATGCCATTCTAGCTTGGCGTGTCAGAGAAGGAAGTTGGGAAGGTACTGCGGTTGAAGGGTTGAGTGTTGTAGCTGTGCTTAAAGCAAACGCTACTCTGGGAGATCCATTTGCAGGGGAAACTGATCCTGTCCGTTCTGTTATTCTTTTGGATGAGTCAGCGAATTCAAAGCAACAAAAAGCACTTGTGAGCCTGGTACGGTCAATGGCTCCTGATCTATTTAGTCGTGTTGTTAGTGTTAAATTAGCTCCTATTGAACTAAGCAAGGGAAAAGGAGAGGAAGCTTCTTTAGAAGCGGCAGGTATTGCGAATTTTTCAACACGTAGTTTTGGCAAGGGAGATCATTTTTGTGGGAATGAAACAATTCTTTATTCTCCACTGATTCAGGCAGATGCTCTTCCGGCTTTCACTCTAGAAAATGAATTCCGAGGAGAGAGTTTGGGAACTCGTTGGAGCAGTCCTCACCGACCTAGTGCATTTGTTGGGAAGTTCTCCCGATAATTGAAAAACTCTGATCTTCAGCGGGGACTTTGGTAAGTCTGATCTCACTGACAAAAAGTGATTTTGATAGTACTTCCTTAAGACCCCTTCTCGCTCTCAAGTTATAAAATTTGGATTGAACTCTATGAATTGGTTATTGCTATTCACTCTCATTATAGGAATTACAGCATCGAACCCAGTTCTAGAAGTGTTAGAAGAAGAAAGCCCTGAAGATGTTTCTAGACAGATTCGTTCAATTCTTGAAAAGAAACTTTTTCGTGTACGGATAACAAGAGATTCTACTGCTGAATTTTGGTTCCGAGAGAAAATACCGTTAATTACAGGTCGACAGGGGAGCCTCGGTATTAATTTTGGCGCCTTAGAACAGGGAACCTTGCTAGGTATTGTTCGATTTTCTTCGCAGTGGATGGACTATAAAAACAAACCTGTAAAGGCGGGCGTCTATTGCCTCCGGTACGGAACCCAGCCTGCAGATGGGGATCATACTGGTTCAACATTTTACCGAGATTTTCTGCTGCTACTTCCTGCTGCAATGGATCAGGAAGTGGCCCTTGCTCCAGAGCATCTATTGGAGCTCAGCCAACAAGGTTCTGGAACGACTCATCCAATAGTGATGGCTCTGTTCCCGGTCTGGGAACTACCCGATCAGAATAGTGTTTTGAAAAACGAACTGGATCAACCCATACTGGTTTTCAAGAGAGATGATCTTACTCTAGGTATAGTATTGAGTGGACACGGGGAACTTGAAGGGTACTAAGTCAAATCCTTAGATTTAGTTTACATTTTCTGGACTCGAAGATTACAGGCTTTTCAAGTGCTAGGTTTCTGATTTAAAGAAAGTTTAATATCTGGAATTTAGATTCAGAGTCAGACGTTTCTGTTAAAAGATCTCTGCGAGTGAGGCATACTAAACCACTTGCGAAAGAACTCCAGTTTTTCGCTCACATTAGTGAGCAAGAGTTTTCTCGTTTTCTCGATTTTTACAAAATCGAGTGGCACTATGAGCCAACTTGTTTTCCCCTTCAAAGAGATTCCACCGGCCGTGTCACCGAAAGTGTTACTCCTGACTTCTATTTACCAGAATTCGATCTCTATCTTGAACTCACAACAATGAAGCAGAGTCTTGTAACCCGTAAGAACCGTAAGTTACGGCTTTTACGAGAGCTTTATCCTGATATAAAAGTCAAAATATTTTACGGTAAGGACTACCGAAAACTTTTTTTTAAGTTCGGTGTGTTTTCATGAAGTCTATGTGCGCTGAATCAGTACCTAAACTAAGCCGGGTTATTCTTTCCGAAGAGGAGATACAACTAGGAGTTAACCGATTGGCAAAACAAATTACAAGGGATTATAAAAATAAAAATCCGATGGTGGTGGGGGTTCTAACAGGGGCACTTTTTTTTACTTGTGACTTAATCAGGCGAATTGAAACACCTTTGGAATTAGATTTCATGTCTCTACGTCATTTCAATCCAAAAAACCCAGATTCCAGTCATGTTGAGATCACCAAGGATTTAGAAAATTCTATTGAAGGACGAGAAGTCCTAATCGTTGAAGACCTAGTTGATACAGGATTGAGTCTGCACTATTTGTGTCAGGTATTGGGCCAGCGCCGGCCAGCTTCAATGGGTATTTGTTCTCTGTTAGCCAGACCAAAGTTACGCTTGGTTGACCTTCCTCTAAGGTATAGAGGTTTTTCAATAGATGAACAGTTTCTTGTGGGCTATGGCCTTGACTTTCAGGGTTACTTTCGAAATTTATCTTATTTGGCTAGTCTAAAAGAAAATAGCAAGGCGTCTAGAGTAGCGTGACTTGGTTTCACAACCTTTTGGAGTTACTGTCTCTTTATATGCAGTAACCTGAGGTTTGCGTTAAAAAAATAACCAGATAAGTGAAATCCAAGAACTGATGAGCGCAGTGGTCAAGAGAGTGGCAATCGTCCAAAGTCCGATTTTTCTAGGACTTCTCCTCGCACCCGTCCACTGGAGCTTTGATTTTTGAGCATACCGGTGGTAGTTCTCTCGGATTCCCAGAATTGTTGCATATAGAAGTGTATAAAAGCCTAGAAATAAACAGGTAAGGAAAAGGAAAACAATCGTATGTCCGATCCACCATGATAGCACTGGTTAGGGTCTCCGTAGTTGATTTGTGTTTCGACGTTTCTTCTTGGTTAGCCTACCAAGCTATCGAGGCTGGGAGACGTTTTTGTTCTTGTCGAAGAGTTCTATTTTAGGTCTTTCTAGTTTATATTTTCAAAATAATACTCCTCCAGATAAACTCAACTTCTGAGTTTTGCTAAGATGTTCCTTAAGTTTTCATGATTCTTCGTGATAATTCACGTCCAACATTAGAGCTTTCATTGTCTGACCAACTTTTGCCATTTTCAGTAAATTTAGGTCAAGAGCTAGTTTTTGGTTCAAAAAGTCTCTCCAGGATCGGACCAATAGTCCAAAAGATGCATGTCGACAAGATATTGCTTATCACTGATCAGGGTATTTGCCAGGCAGGACATCTCGAAACTGTAAAGTCTTCACTGTGTGGTTCTGACATTGAGAGTGTTATTTTTGATAAAGTTCAAGAAAACCCATCCAGCTATTCAGTTGAGGAAACCGCAAAGACCGTTTCTGGTGAATTATTTGATTTGATTGTTGCGATTGGCGGAGGTAGCGTCATGGATACTGCAAAGGCGGTCAATTTTTTGCTTACGAATGGAGGCAGGATTAAGGATTATAAAGGGTATGGTAAAGCCCATAACCCCATGTTTCCTTCGATTGGGGTACCTACGACAGCTGGTACCGGGAGTGAGGCTCAATCGTATGCTGTGGTCACCTGCTCTTCTGACAATATTAAGATAGCTTGTGGCGACTCTAAAGCACGGTTCAAGACTGTTATTCTAGATCCTCATTTGTTGGAAACGGTCCCTAGGGATGTTGTTGCAACGACTACTTTAGATGCTTTATCCCATGCAGTTGAAAGTTTAGTTTCGAGGAATAGCCATCCTATCTCTCGGATGTATTCGTGTTGGTCTTGGAAGCTACTGGAGAAAACCTGTGAACAAGTTGCTAAGAGAGGAAATCAAAGGGATTTGGGACAAATGATGATAGGGTCCTATCTTGCGGGAATGGCGGTAGAGCTTTCTATGCTTGGTGCTGCCCATGCATGTGCGAATCCCTTGACCTCACGTTATCCCATTAGGCATGGGGTTGCCGTGTCGTTGATTCTTCCACAAGTGATAATTTTCAATGGGAGAAAAGTGAGTTCTAGGTACCAACTTCTTGAAGGGATTGACAGTGATTCCCCTGTGGAAACCCTTGCGACTAGACTGGAGACACTAAGAATGCATTTTGGTCTACCCAAATCTTTGTCTGAGTTGGGGGTCTCTATGTCTTCAATTGCGGAAATGGCTGAAGAGGCAGAGGGACAATGGACTGGGCGGTTCAACCCAATTCCATTAACTGCTGAAGCAGCAGTTGGTATCTACAAGGCAAGTTTGTGAGTTGTTTACTGAACTCGTTTTTTAAAGTTCTTAAATCTTTGCTGAAGCACTGGATTGTACTCTTTGGTTTACTTACACTAACCATCCCTCTACGAGCTCAGTCCTGGCCCATGTTTCGTGGAGGACCCCAGCAGACGGGAGTCTTTCCAGGTGAGTTGTCCTTACCTCTAGAGCCTGTCTGGATGTTCGAGATTCAAGAGGGAGTTGTGGCTACGGCTGCTCTTGAAAAAGGAGTTGTATATCTGGGAGGAAGAAGTGGGATTTTCTATGCTTTGGACCTTGAGACTGGAACGGAAAAATGGAGTTTTGATGGGGCAGATGAAATTCATTCATCTGCTCTTGTGAAATTTGGAAAGGTTTTCTTTGGGGATGAGAGAGGTTCTTTCTTTGCCCTGCAAACCTCTGACGGAGTGAAAAGTTGGACCTTTCAGGCTGGGGCTGGAATTAAATCATCCGCGAATGTTCAGGGAGACTCTATTATTTTTGGATCTTACGATAATTTTGTCTATTGTCTTTCTGCCGAAAATGGTGAACTCAGGTGGAAACAGGAGACGGGGGGCTATATACATGGGAGCCCCTTGGTTGTGGATAACACAGTTGTTGTTACAGGGTGCGATGGTTTTATTCGCTTAATAAGGGTTGCTGACGGGTACGAAGTGGGAAAAATAGATCTTGGGACGTATGTTGCTTCTAGTCCTGCCTATAAGCAAAACAGACTGTATGTAGGGACCTTTTCGAACAAGGTTCTAGCGGTTGATTTAGAGGAACAGAATATTCACTGGGAATACAAACACGGCAAGCAGAACTTTCCTTTCTATTCTTCACCAGCTGTTTCCAATGATCTAGTTGTGATAGGAGGTAGAGACAAGATGATCCATGGGATAGATCGGAGAACAGGAGAAGGTCGATGGACCTTTTTGACAAGGTCCAAGATCGATTCGTCACCTCTGATTGCGGGTCAGGTGGTCTTTATTGCTGAGGCCCGAGGAGTTGTCTTTGGTTTGGATCTCGAGAGCGGTGATCTTCTTTGGAAATACAATACAGGTTCTGGCATTCAGGCTTCACCAGCTGTTTCAGACAGTCGGTTGGTTATCAGTACAGTGAACGGAATGGTCTACTGCTTAGGAAACGAAGGTAGCTCCCCATGAGAGCAGCTTTTTTTTTCTACTTGTTAGTATCTATTGCTCCAATTCCAGCTCAAGAAATCGAAAAGGATAAAGAGAATACTTCTTCAAAAGAGCAGGAGAATCCAGTACATAAAAGGATTAAGGAACCCTTTTATGTGACCGTTGAAGAGAGTTTGTCTCCCATTGCCAGTGATACTACAATTGCCACTAAATATTCAGTGCCAATCCACCAAATTCCTGCCAGTGTGAAAATCATTCCCCAGTCATTGTTTAAGAGTCAGGATTCGGTGGTTCTGAGTGATGCACTGGTGAACAGTCCTGGTGTAAACATTCAGACTAATTTTGGTGTCCATGATCTATTTTTTATTCGCGGATTTGATTCTCTTTCTAGTGGACTTGTGATGACTGATACTGTGATGGAACCGGAAGCTACTTTTTACCACCTGTACAACATCGATAAGGTGGAATTGCTTCTTGGTCCCTCAACCTTTCTACATGGAGGCGGGCCTTTGTCGGGTGCCGTTAACCTTATAAGAAAGCAGCCTCGTGTGGGAGAAAAGTTTTTTCAGGGTGCCGGGACCTTTGGGTCTTTTGGCACGGCTCATGGCCAGTTTGATCTCAATTTGGGTAGCCAAGATTCACCCGTTTCTTTTCGTCTTAACGCCATGGGACAGAGATCTGAGGGATATCGACAAAATCGAGAAAATTACCAGATTGCAGTTAATCCGGTATTTCAGTGGAAGGCTAGCAGTTCCAACACCTTTACAGTCAATTTTGAGTACCTGACTAATAAGTACACTCCTGATTCCGGACTACCCCTGTTCGCAGGAGCCTTGCCAACGGTTTCTCGACGTATTTCTTATGGCTCGGGACACGATGACTCTGATCAGAATATTATCCGTTTCCGCTTTGATTGGGACTCTTATGTCAGCAACCGTATCCGCTTGCGAACAAAGATTTACTATACCGATTTGGATTGGTTAAGTAATGGAACTCTTATCAACGGAGTCATTCCCAATTTCGAAACAGGGGATTTAGAGGTTGTAAGAATCCTCAATCGGCTCGACGATCGACAAAAGCTTTTAGGTGTCCAATTGGAATCTTTTTTGACCTTCAATACAGGGGTACTTCGACATGAGCTTTTGATGGGATTTGAAGCCAATCGGTTGACTGATGACTTTCTTCTGGAAATTTCTCTTCTTCCAACTCTAAACCTCGTGAATCCCCATTCCGGAGGTGGAGATGAACCCTTGTTTCACCTTTCCAATCAAGACCAGAAAGGGAGTTCTAGAAGTCGGATTCTTGCTCCGTATGTAGTAGATCGAATTCAGTTGTCGGACCAAGTACATCTGTTTTTTGGTGGGCGTTTGGATTTTCTCGACTACAGGGAAGAGTTTTCTCAGACACAGCGTGATGCAATCAAATTTAATCCAATGGCTGGAATTATTTTTGAGCCTCGAAGTGATATTTCTTTCTATGTCAATGGAGGGAGTTCTTTTTCTCCTCCTTCTTCATTAGTGAGAGGAGAAAGGAAACCGGAGGAAAGCTGGCAGATGGAGGGCGGGGTAAGGAAAAATCTTTTAGGAGACAGGGTGCAAGGCCAACTCGCTGTGTATCATTTACAGAAGACCAATATTGCTATTCCTGACCCAAATGGTGTTTTGAGAGAAATGGGTTCTCAAAGATCACGAGGCATAGAATTTTCCGTGAATGTTGAACATCTTCCTTTGTGGACTTCGTTTGCCAACTATTCATTCAACCAATCTTATTTCACTGAGTTTACTGAGACCTCGATTGTCAACTTTTATCCCTTAACCTATGGAACAGTTAACCGGACAGGAAACCGTTCCCCTTTTGCCCCACAACACATTCTTAATCTTTGGAGTCATCGACAATTTAGTAGTGGTTTTGGAGTTGGATTGGGATCTCGTTTTGTGAACGGGCAGTTTATAGCTCCAGATAATCAATTCAAGTTGGATGACTATCTGGTATTTGATGTGGTTATTTCTTATGGAGTTCGTAACTGGAAAATCAGTATCAATTTAAAGAACATTACAAATCAGGAGTATGAACTGCGGGGGTTTGGAGCAAATTCTGTTATTCCAGCCGATGGATTTGGTGCTTTTGCGACCCTTACTTTTACTCGTTAGATGAGAGGAATGGCTTTGTTTTTAAGTACAAAGTTCAAGTTCATGACTGACAATGTTTTGGGTGCAGGAGATGGATTATCGGTTCTATAGAAAGGACCTGTGAAACTTTTTTCTGCCCGTAAAAATCAAGCTAGAATATAGGATCAGCCTTTATATTCGTGTGTCTGATCCGATAAACAAAGTAGGATCCTCCATGAGATTTGCGCCCAAAACAAATAAATACTTTGACTTGTCGTTGCTTTAGTTCAAAAACTCTGGGCTTTTGATATCAGCACCTCATTAACATCTGTTGCAGCGTATTTTGTTGAATACCACCTCTAAATCTGCCTCAGTTTGCACAAATTCGAGTAATACTCTCAAGGTTTTGCTTTCATCTGTCAGTGCATATTGTTTAGACATTTCAGATAACCACTCTATTTGGTCAGAATGAAGATCAAAAATAGCTTTGTGTTTTTCATACATAAAGACAGCTTAGCAAAGTATCATGAATTTAATACATTCTATCTCTAAGTTTTTTTGTTAGTGCCGTTTTTAAAACCGGGGAAAGCATTTTCCGATGCCTTGAAAGAGTTTCATAAAGAATCAGAGAGGTCCTCTCAAGTTTCAGGTTTTTCAATTCGGAATCTTGAATTCATGCCGTTAGGATACGAAACTAACTGAAGTATGCGGAGCTTTATGCGATATCGCAGATTTACATTGACTGCCATTTTTCTGCTGTTCCCGCTCCATCAAGACTTTTGGAATTGGGAGAACGGCACACTTTATTGGAATCTTCCCGTAGGACTATTTTTCCATCTACTTCTGTGTCTAATAGCGTCCGCCTTGTTCATGCTTCTTGTTCTTGGGGAGAAAGGATCTGGCGAAGATCTGTGAACACGTTGATCATAGTCTTATATTTTGTCGTTCTTCTCACAATAGGGATTGTTGGTAGTCGGTTCTTACGTGGTACTAGTGAAAGCTATTTTCTGGCTAATCGTACAATAGGACCCTTTGTTCTCCTGATGTCTCTTTTTGGCACTCAAATGACTGCGTTTGCCTTACTGGGATCATCTGGTGAAGCCTATCACCGTGGGATTGCAGTTTTTGCCATGATGGCTTCTTCTTCTGCGCTAATTGTGCCGATGGTTTTTCATTTCTTAGGAAGGAAGATTAGGGTTTTAGGACAGCGTTTAGGTTGTCTGACTCAGATCCAATTCTTTCGTGCACGTTGGCAGTCTGAGATAGTGTCAGGGGTTCTTTTAGTTTTTATATTGCTCCTCTTGATACCGTATCTTTTGATTGGTGTCATGGGGGCGGGTATCACCTTTAACCAGATCACCGCAGGAGTGGTTCCGGAGTGGATGGGAAGTCTGATTGTCTGTGTTGTTGTCTTTCTTTATGTAGTTACAAGTGGATTGGGTGGTACATCTTGGGTTAATACTTTTCAAACCCTAGTGTTTATGACTTTGGGAGTGGTTACTTTTGTTTATGTCTCTGGGGAACTTGGTGGATTAGGTGAAGCAATGCATAAAGTTCAGAAGAGTCATCCCCAGCTCTTGATTATTGGTGGTGGAGTAACAGGTCTGGAACTTTTATCCTATCTCTTTATTCCCTTATCAGCCGCTATGTTTCCTCATCTTTTTATGCATTGGCTTTCAGCGAGGGCCCCCCAATCTTTTCGACTATCAGTTATAGCCTATCCTATCTGTATATGTGTTCTATGGATCCCTACAGTTTTGATTGGAGTCATGGCTAGAATTCCATTTCCTAACCTTGCAGAAGCAGAGGTGAATTCGGTTTTAATACGTATGATTCAGCACTACTCACCCGATCTTTTAGCAGGATTCCTAGCGGCGGGTGTTTTGGCGGCTATTATGTCTTCTCTCGATTCCCAGGTTTTGGCTGTAAGTACTATTTTTACACAGGATGTAGTTTTACATTACGGTTTTCATAATCAGATGTCAGAGAGAATTCAGGTTTTCTCTGGCAGGTTATTTGTTGCTCTGATTTTGGCCTCTTGCTTCCTTATTTCAAGATTTACAGATCGTAGCATCTTCAGCTTGGGAATCTGGTCTTTCACGGGTTTTAGTGCGTTGCTTCCGGTTCTTCTAGCAGCGCTTTTCTGGAGACGAAGCTCTAAGTGGGGTGCATTAGCATCAATTGTTGTAACAGCGGTGTTATGGGTGGTTTTCTTTTGGACAAGATTAAATGATTCTTTTAGTGCAGTTGGTTTAACAGGACTTCTACCGGTTGTAGTTATTTTGCCTTTCTCTACTTTTGCGATGATAGTAGTGTCACTGCTAACTTCACCGCCTAATGAATCGACTCTGGAAATGTTTTTTCCCAGGAGGAAATATTCAAATGGGGAAAAAATGGCTGAGGAGTTAGGGGGAAGCCTTTGAAGGAAGAGGTTTGTGTTCTCAGAGTTACAAATTTGCACAAGAGTTTTAAGTTTCAGAACCATAGTATTGAAGTTTTGAAGGGTATTACATTTGAAGCGAAAACAGGGGATAGAATTGTTGTCACAGGTCCTTCCGGTTCGGGAAAAAGCACACTGTTGCATATACTGGGCACCCTA
This sequence comes from uncultured Acidobacteriota bacterium, assembly GCA_964569605.1. Lineage (GTDB taxonomy): Bacteria > Acidobacteriota > UBA6911 > RPQK01 > CBDAPI01 > CBDAPI01. Next base: position 10,980 of record CAZMUJ010000064.1, on the reverse strand, counting down.
GATTCTCCTACATCTGGAGGTGTGGAAATTAATTCGCAGTCTCCTTTTAGTTGGTCTGAGATGAGGCTTGCTCATTTTCGCAACCAGACCATAGGGTTTATTTTTCAAGAGCACTATCTTCTCCCTCACTATTCAGTTCTTGAGAATGTTTTACTCCCTGTTATTGGAGATAGAGAAGATCGGACAGTAAAGAGAGCTCGTGCACACGATCTTCTAAACCGTGTTGGACTTAGCAACAGGCTAGAGCATAGACCTAGTGAGTTATCTGGCGGTGAACGTCAGCGTGTTTCTATTGCACGGTCTCTTATAAATTCTCCAAAGATTCTTCTTTGTGACGAACCCACTGGAAGTCTTGATAACAAAACTGCAAACCAGATTGCAGATTTGCTTTTCAGGGTACAGGAGGAAAGTCATGTTCTAATGCTTGTCGTTACCCACAGCCAGGCTCTGGCAGCACGCTTTACGCGGTGTCTCTGCCTAAGGGATGGTAGATGTTTTACTACTGGAAGTTGAATTTGGCCCTAATGACAGCGGTGGCGGTTACCTGTGCCGTGATCACTGGTAGTTTGATAGTTGGGGATTCTGTTCGAATAAGTTTGAGTCGTCTGGTATTGGATCGTTTGGGCCAAGTTGACTCGGTTCTCACGGCGAAACGCTTCGTCCATGAATCCCTAGTATCACGTTTAAACATTAACAAAGATTTTCAAAAGCATTCAATTGTTACTAAACCTGCAATTGCTTTACCTGGTAGTGCAGTGCGTCCAGTTGGAAACAGAAGGGCATCAAAAGTTCGCATATACGGTGTGGAGGAAAACTTTGGAGACCTATTTGAGGAGACCTTAACTTTTGCGGGTTCAGAGAGTCAAGTTCTTCCGGGAGCTGTTATCAATGCTTCATTGAGTCTTGAGTTGGCTGCTCAAGTTGGAGATCAGGTTCTCTTCCAAATAATGGGGACTTCTGATATTAATCCGGAATCTCTTTTAGGTAAGCGTGATGCGGCCAGTGTGGTTAGATCTGTTCTAGCTGTTATTACTCAGATAGTTAATGACAAGGGAGTAGGTCAATTTGAGTTGAATCCATCCCAGCTAAATGGATTTAATGCCTATCTCCCTCTCGAGGATTTACAGCGGGTACTTGGAAAAAAAGATAGGGTCAATCTCATCCTGTTTAAAGGTAGTCAAAGACTGAAAAAAGATCAGTTCAAGCAAGTTGTTAGAAGAGTTCTAACGGTGAAGGACCATGGTTTTCGATTTAGGCATGGGGAAAAGTATCTATCAATTGAAAGCTCCAGTTTTATACTGAATTCCTTCCAGTTAAATTCTCTACGGAATGTCACAGATCGTTTGAAGATAAAGAGTCAGGCTGTTTTAACTTATTTGGCTAACCGACTCGAAACAAAGAGTGGAATGGTTCCCTATTCAACGGTTACTGCAGTTGATCCGATAAATGTTGATGTTCTTCCTCGACTTATCCTTGAAAATGGAAAGGTGGCAGGTTCCCTGATGTCAGGTTTTCTTTACATTAATTCCTGGGCGGCTCATGAGCTTGTGGCCGGTCTAGGGGACTCAGTTGAGATGACTTATTATGGATTGGGCCCCAGAAATGAACTTTTGACTAGAAAAGAAAAATTTCAGGTTGCTGGTATTGTAGCCATGCGGGAGATGGGGAGTGATGACCTTCTCACATTAGAATATCCTGGTATTTATGAGGTGGAAGATATGGCTGAATGGGATCCTCCTTTTCCTGTTGATCTAGGTCAGATTCGACCACAAGATGAAGAGTATTGGGATCAATTTAAAGCTATTCCCAAGGCCTTTCTATCTCTGGAGCAAGGTCGGGAACTCTGGACAAGTCGCTTTGGAAGTACCACTAGTTTCCGGATAGCATATGATTCTAGTTTCCCAGTTTCGGTTCTTCTGGAAAAATTTAATAAGGAACTGAAGAAGGAGCTGAGTCTAGAATCGGGGGGGTTTCGTCTCCGTGAGCTTCGTCGGGAAGGGATGGAGGCTGCTCAGGGCCCAACAGACTTTTCAAGGCTTTTTATAGCATTTAGTTTATTTCTCATTTTGTCTGCTCTTTTATTAGTGGCACTCCTGTTTCGTCTTTCCGTAGAAAAACGATCTAAGGAGGTTGGAATTTGTTTGGCAGTTGGGTACGAAAAGAAAAGAATAATTCAACGCTTGCTGGTCGAGGTCGGTCCGTTGCTAGTAGTTGGTTCGTTGTTAGGAACAGGTCTGGCGCTAGCCTATGGATGGGCCATTTTAACTGGATTAAGAACTTTTTGGAATGAGATTGTTGGGACTGAATTAATCTCTTTGTATTTTACTTTAACCTCTCTAATGGTGGGATTTGTTGCCACTATAGTAAGTGCGGTTCTTTCGCTTTGGCTCTCAGTACGAAAACTAGTTATTCTGTCTCCTACTAATTTATTGGTTGGACGATTGGAGTCAAGATGTTCTGGCTCGGGTCGTCTCAACCGACTGATGATCCGAGGTTCTGCATTCTTATCAATTTTTATTTTGTTTGGGATAATCCTATTCAAATCACATTTGCAGGATTTAGAGGGAATTATCTTTTTTGCACTAGGGGTTGTGATTCTAGTGTTGACTCTTTCATTAGTTTCTTGGAAATTGGACAGTTTGGGAGTTCTTCAAACCTCTGTAACAGGACAGTTCTCCATATTAAAATTGTCTCTTAGTAATATAGGGAGAACTCCTTCCCGTAGTTTGGTTAGTATTGTTTTAGTCTCTTTGTCCTGTTTTGCCATTCTGGCCGTGGAAGCTAGTCGAACTACTCTTTCAGATGATCTGAATCATAAGAACGCACCTACAGGAGGGTTTGAGTTACTGGCCCAAACTAACATACCTGTTTTGCAGGATCTAAATTCAGACTCGGGAAGGTTTGATTTTGGAATTGATGATACGGATGCTTTACTCGAACAGTCACTAATTTATCCCTTTCGAGTTTTACCAGGAGATGACGCTAGCTGTTTAAATCTGTATCGTCCACAGGAGCCAAGAATATTGGGTGTTTCTGCTGACTTCATAGAACGTGGAGGCTTCCATTTTCATCAACTAACAGAGGATTTGTCTCTTCCCGAAAAAGAAAAACCATGGAGGATATTGGAAAAGGATTTGGGAGAGGGCGTATTTCCGGCAATTGGGGATTATGAGTCGGTTAGATGGATACTTAAGTCAGGGCTTGGTAAGGATCTAGAGATCCTTGATGAACAAGGATTTCCATTCAAATTGAGATTAATGGGTTTACTTGATGCCAGTATTTTCCAAAGTGAAATCCTGGTTTCAGAAAAAGCATTTCAGAGGCTTTTTCCAAGCCGAAATGGCTATTCTTATTTTTTAGTGGACACTCCTCAGAGTTTAGTCTCTCAAGTCACTTATGCTCTTGAGAATTGGCTGGTCGAATATGGACTTGATGCCGCACCTGTAAAAGATCGTCTTAGTCGTTACTTTTCAGTTCGAAATACATATGTCACAACGTTTCAAGCACTAGGTGGGTTGGGCCTGCTACTCGGTACAGTTGGTCTGGGAGTGGTGCTGTTGCGGAATGTTTTGGAACGAAGCAGTGAACTAGCCTTAATGCGGGCCTTTGGATTTTCACGTGGAAAACTTTGTGGGATGGTTCTAGTGGAAAATCTTTGGCTTCTTAGTATAGGTATCATCTGTGGAACACTTGCGGCGTCAGTAGCTTTGCTACCAAATCTCTGGAATGGACTGGTTCGTCCTTCTTGGATATCTCTTCTATCAACTTTGATTCTTGTAGTGATGGTTGGAATGGGGGCATCTTCTGCTGGAATGGTAGCCTTTTTACGTACTTCTTTAGTCTCCACGCTAAAGGAGGAGTGAATCATAGGATTTTCCTTAGGGACCAGTGAGAAGAAAAGTTGTAAGCTTTTTTCTACCGGAAGATTAGGCTTGATATTGAAGGATTACGAAATACTTAGTAGGTTGGATCTAAAATATACAAATTTTCAATGCAGTCTCTCATGTTTGATCAGTAACATGTGAAGAGATGGTTGGGGCTGGTTCGGGTTTGTAGCTTATTACGAGGAATGCTCCAAGGGCTGCCAGGAGTATACCGATAATGAACTGCCATCTTAGACTTTCCCATCCCCCATTCGGTGGATGAATTCCCAATGCGATAATTGCATTGACGATTGGAGCTCCAGCAAAAACGATAGACATAACAACACTGGGCATGCCACCCGCTCCGAAGGCTAAAAGGACACAGAAAGCTCCCACTGCCCCTACGATTGCAGCAAGAAAAGACCATAAAACGCCCTTGATAGGGAAACTCCAGCTAGCACCGTTTACAACCAGGATAAAGAGAGGGGCTAAGACGGCAGTAAGAAAGTAAGCAATGCCGACCAGGAGGAAAGCCTTATACCTACCTAGAGAAGAATCGTTCATTGAAATTTGACCACTGTGGAGTAGCAATCCATAAACTCCCCAGCAGAGTGTTGTTGTAAGTGCGAATAACAACCATGAAATGCTTGCACTTTGTGTAGCCGCCATTTATTCCTCCCAAATGATTTAATGGATTCGAAGAAAAAGGAACACCTAAGTAGAAAATTTCTCCATGGCTTAATTTTTTTTCATTACCGATTTTAATCTGTCAAAGCACAGAATTAAATGTGAAAGGATTCTCCGCAGCCACAGGACCCTGTAGCATTAGGGTTTTTGAAGGAAAAACCAGACTCAGTAGGTGTTTCCACGAAGTCGATCTGGGTCCCGTTTAAATAAGGAATACTTTGCTGATCCAAAAAAACATGAAAACCTTGATACTGGATAACTTTATCGTCTTTCTTGGCTTCCGATTCGAGAATGATTCGGTATTCAAAACCCGAACAGCCGCCTTCAACAACAGCTAGTCTGATTCCTGTATAGGATTCGTCCTGAGATTGTATAAACTCTCGGACTTTATTTTCTGCCGCATCCGTTAAGCTAATCATAGTTTAGAGACCTAAGGAAGTACTGAGTTTTTAAGAACTACACTATTCTAGTTTGGTTTCAATAAGGATTCCAGATCTAAAGTTCTCATATTTTTTAAAATATAGTCTCGCGTAGATCTGACAGTCCAAGTATCCATAGATTGCCTAGGCTAAAAATATATCAATCTGAGGTGTTTATGATCATCGTTCATTTAGTTTTCATAAAAACACGTTTCGAATAAGTCAACCGATACAGAGATTGTAGTAAAAACGCGATGAAGTCTGTCAAAGAGTTTAAATTTTAAGTCTAGATTAAGCCTTTATTTAAATTCTATCAAATCATGATTGTATTTGATTTCATTGTAAAATCTTTACAGTCGAGGCCTTGAAACTAAGAAAAACATGTTTCCCCTTGCTTAAACTGAGGTCTCTGAGGCTTTGAGAAGTAATAATGGCTTTGAATAGGGCTCCAGCTTGGATCTCGAGCTCACAAATTGGACCATTTTGGTAGATTCTTTGAATTTGGCCCCGGAATATATTCAAGGCGGAGGTGTGTTTTGGAGCCACAGTTGAAACGGTAATTTCTTGAGGATGAATTAGGGCGTGGGCATATCCATCCTTTTTTGACAGAACATGGAGGTTAAGGTTTTCCGTTTTGAACAAGGACGGGAAGGGAAGATGGTCTGGTATTGTAAGGTTCACCTCTTTCGTAATACTTCCAGAAAAAACATTCTCATGGCCTAGGAAATGTGCAATCTCTGGGCTTGAAGGAGAAGAGAAAACGAGTTCAGGTGGGCCACTTTGAACCAATTTCCCGCGAAAAAGTATCCCGACTTGATCCCCCAGTTGTAGACAATCTTCGAAGTTGTGTGTGACCAATAAACAGGTTGTCCGAAGTTCGGTCTGTACCCGTTTGAAACCATTAATAGTTAGTTTTCGACTAATTGGATCAAGAGCGCTGAAAGCTTCATCTAAAAGAAGGATCTCGGGGTTGACCATAAGAGCCCGAGCAAGAGCGACTAGTTGCAGTTGTCCCCCACTTAATTCATCCACAGCAGAGTCTAATACTTGCTCTAGGTTGAGAAGTTCAACGAGTTTTTCCTGTAGAAGAAGATCCTTTCGACCAAAGTCTATGTTTTTTTTAACGCTCAGATGAGGGAAAAGATATGGAGATTGGAGTAAAATTGAGATTCCACGTTGCTCAGGAGGCTTTTGGGTAATGTCCTGCCCATTGACTTGGATTTTCCCCTCTCGAAGGAGAGAAAGACCAGCGAGGGTCTGAATGAATTGGCTTTTCCCTGCGCCGGTAGGCCCCAGGAGGACAAAGACTTCACCTTTGTTTATTCTCAGCTGATCCACTATTAAAGAAAAGTGTTTCAGTGGTTGTTTAAAACCAAGAACTTCTAGCAACCCATCTACTCCGTCTTTGAACTGTCCTTAAACAGAGAAACACAGCAATACTGACCCCCACTAAAATAACGGCAATAGGAATAACAGCCTCTAATCCGTGAGACGTAAACCGATCATAAACTAAAATGGAGATCACTCTGGGATGATAAACAAGGATGACGACAGCCCCAAATTCAGAGATGCTCCTGGCCCACATCATTAGAGAACCCACCAGTAAGTCGTTACGAACAAGAGGAAGGGTGACACGGAAAAAGGTGTATGCTGGAGTAAGCCCTAAAGTTCTAGATGTCCACTCCATTTCTATTGGTACACTCGAGAAAGCTTGTCGCATAACATTGATAAAAAGAGGGATCGATACGAAGAACATAGCAATTACAATCCCTGTCCAGTGACCAATTGGTGTATTTTCTGATCCTAGTGCAGAAAAGGTAATTAGTAAGGCGATTCCGGCTACAGGATGGGGAATCACAAGAGGAAGGTCTACGAGGGTCTGAACAATTTTTTTGGTAGGGAACTCATGGCGACTTAAAACATATGCAAGTGGCGTGCCCACAAGAATTCCTAGCATACTTGCGGTCATAGCACAAAAGAAAGTTAGGATAATTGAGCTTGTGACCTCTCGGTCTAATAGAACAGTCCAAATACTGCTTAGAGATGTTCCAAAGAGAAGACTCAACAATGGAAGAAGAATGACTAGAAGACATATCGAGCTTAGGATGAGAACAACCATACCAGTAAATGATTTCATGGGAAAACTATCTCCTATAACTAATCTTTTGGACAGGAATTTTCCTATATCCTAGCTCTATGAGCAGTGTTTGTGCCTCATTACCAATCAAAAACTCTAGGAAACTTAAGCTGGCACTACTACTAGGTGTCAGTAGAGCTACACCTGCTCTGATTTGTGCTCCCTGTATTTCGATATGCTTTTTTGCATCTTTTGAAGGAATTTTTATAGACGTTTGAGAATACTCTTTTTTATAGGCAGGATCCCCGAGTGATATTTGTGGTGGGAATCTGAGGTATGGAAGCTTGTTTTGGAGAGCAGAGGAAAGATAGATGAATGCAAAATCCAAGACTCCTGCTTGCAGTAAGGCAAGCAGTTCCGATGATTTTGGACGCATCCAACGCGGATCAAAATGTCTTGTTAATGCATTATATAGTCCAGGCTTCTTATAGTAGGTTTCAGATAGCTTCCATACCATGTGTGTAAAATAACCAGCCGGATCACGTGTGGGATCAGAGATGCCAAATGGTTGATTTAGCAAGTGGGAGTACCATGGAAATTCCCTATTAAGAAGCCCATGGTTTTTTGCGCTACCTGCTAACACAATCTCGTTACCTAGTAATAGATAGTAACTTTTGGATTTTTTAGGAACGATGTAGTCATAAAGAAGACGATGATCTGCGGATACAAGAATGTTACATTTTTTGCCTAGATCAGTAACTTTTCGAATGGCATCGAGACTGCCCGATGACTCGAGATCGATTCGAATGGAGGGATGATCTTGTTCGAATCTCTTTGAAATCTGAAGAAATAAACGAGCTACGCTTCCTGCGTGAAAAACCACAACCCGTTCACGAGGACCTCCACACATTGATGAAAGGGTTGTTAAACTAGAGATTCTTAAGATATCTCTACGTGAAAGAGTCGATGCAAAAGTTAGTTGTCGCTGTGAAGATTTTGAATTTGGGGTTGTTTTTGGTATCTCAGTGATCATTTTTTATATCTTTGCTCAAGATTTTTTAATAACCGTCAAATTCCATTTATAAAACAACGACTGTATTCCGCACTTTCTTAGTTCAGATTAAGGTTATCAGCCATATGAGTTTACTAGCCATATTGATCTCTTTATTTTTTTCTTGGAGGTGTGGTGTGACTGGATCAATCAGTTAATTATTGTATTAGTTTTCTATTTCCTATGCGTTGTTAAACTGAGAATCTAAAGATTTTGAAAATGAAAAGGGATAGAAGTAAAATTCACAGCACTGGGGGTTTTCGAAACGATGGAAGGTTCCAAACATGAATTATGGATGCAAATAGCTTTGGAAGAGGCCTCTAAGGGTGGTTCCAAAGGGGAAGTTCCAGTAGGTGCTGTCGCTGTCTTTGAAGACAGACTGATTGCTGCTGATCATAACCGTTGCCTAGAGCTAACTGACCCCACAGCTCATGCTGAGATTATAGTACTTAGAAGGACTGCTAGTCTCATTGGAAACTATCGGCTTCAAGGACTAATCCTATATGCTACATTGGAGCCTTGTTGCATGTGTGCTGGAGCAATGATCTTGGCTAGGATCTCCCAGTTAATCTTTTCTGCTTGGGATCCTAAATCTGGGGCAGTGGCTTCTAAAGTGTCGTTGTTAGAGAAAGGCCTTTTCAATCATTTTATTCCATGTACCGGGGGGATTTTGGAAAAGCGAAGTCAGAAGCTCCTAAAGGATTTTTTTCAACAGAGAAGGATTTGACTACAGACTGTTATAGGTACAGTAAGTTTTTTGCTGAAAAAGGCTAAAGATCTCAAAGTGAAAAAAGGAGTTTTCTATAGATGAGCCTGATAAAGTTGTGAATATACGTTAGCATTCCTCCAGGGTGGGATAAATATGCTAGAGGACAGTTTAGCCCGTTGGCAGGACGTTCTGGTTATTGTTGTCAATTTGGGTCTCATGGTCGCAATCGGCGTGTATTGCGCTCGCAAAACCCGTTCGGCCGACGCCTACTTTCTGGCCAACCGGAACATGCCGGGGTGGGTTGTAGCCGTCTCCATGATGGCAACGATCATCAGTTCAGTATCTTTTCTGGCTATCCCTGGGTCGACATTTCAGGATGACTGGCGTTTCATACCCGGACATGCCCTCTACTTCATTCCCGCAATTGTTGGCTACGTAGTTTTTATGCCCTTTTTTCGCAGTGGACACGTACGGTCAGCCTACGAGTACCTGGAACGTCGCTTCGGCACCTGGGCGAGACTGTACGGTGCTGTTGCTTTTCTTCTTCATCACATGTTTCGGATTGGCATCATTTTGTACGCGGTCAGCTTAGTATTTCAAAGAATGAGCGGGGTCGAGCTGGCATACGTCGTCTGCATTCTTGGGATTCTGGTCGCTGCTTACACCATCGCGGGTGGATTGGAAGCGGTGATCTACACTGATTTCCTGCAGGGCCTGGCCCTGGTGACAGGAGGATTACTCTGCTTGCCCATCCTTGCCAACCTGCTCCCCGGAGGCCTCGGGCAGGTTTTCACCGAAGCCTATGCCGATGGAAAATTCTCTGTCGGCAGTACTGCACTCGTTTTCGATGAAAAGACGGTATGGGTCATCGTCTTGGTGCTCCAGTTCCAGTTTTTGCAGGTTGTGTGTACGGACCAGACTATGGTGCAGCGCTACTTGTCCATGCGCACGGACAGGGAAGCGCGGCGAGGATTTGTGTTAGGTACGGTCCTGATCATTCTGGTGTGGACATATTTCGCTTTTGTCGGCACCGCACTATACGTTTTTTACAAGAATTATCCCGCGACGGTACTACACGGTGCCGAACCAGAAGGAATCTTACCCTACTTTATCCTGACCGAAGTCCCTGCTGGCGTCGCAGGATTTGTGCTCGCTGGTCTATTGGCCGCTGCCATGTCGACCCTTGACTCAAGCATTAATGCATCCGCTGCGACGGTTACGACTGATTTCTACCGCCGTTTTTGTCCCAACGCGGGAGGGGAAAGACATTACCTCAAAGTGGGGCGTTGGTTCTCCCTGCTTTTCTCGTTGATCATGATTGGGGTGGCTCTGGTCATCCATTTCACCAGGACCGAGACATTGATGGACATCGCGCTTATTTTCTACTCGGTTGTAAGTGCGGGATTGTTGAGCCTGTTCCTCTTGGGTTTCTTCACTGTCCGAGTGGGCTCAAGAGCTGCTGGAATTGCCACTTACGCAACGGTTATCGTAGTCGTTATGTGGATGTTACTTACCACCGACATGGGTAAGGCTTTCTTGCCCTATCTGGGGGAGAGTCTACCAAATACTTTCTGGATTGGAGTTATCCCGCCTCTCTTTCAGTTGGTGACAGGTTGTCTTTTGAGTTTTCTCCTCCCCCGTCCCACAAGAAAGGGACTCGAAAACCTGACTATTTGGACAAAACAGCCTTAGGAGAACAGTTCCCACCAAATTGATAGAGTTACGCTCCTCCTTAAAACCATGGTTAGTGGGTAAGTAGTTAATAATAAAGGTTTTACTCTCACAAGGAATGGATGTACAACCACAAGCCTGAGGAGGAGTCTTTACATTCGTAAAAAGAGACGAAACATTGGGCGGAAAAGCCTTATTCCCTCAATTATTTTCCTAAGTAATTCTGTCTATTAGAGGGCCAGAGTTATTGGATCCAGAATGGAACCCAATCATAGATTATTGGAAACGTCCCTAAAACGAGTATTCCTGTAAGTCATTGATACCAATTGGGTTGAATTGGCGGAGAGGGAGGGATTCGAACCCTCGGTACAGTTCCCCATACACACGCTTTCCAAGCGTGCTCCTTAAGCCACTCGGACACCTCTCCGTCAAGATTCGGAGGAGGTGGGATTCGAACCCACGGTACGCGTAAACGCACACACGCTTTCCAAGCGTGCTCCTTA